>JBKJSJ010000352.1:0-19938 GCA_046595965.1 Ferruginibacter sp. | reverse complement strand
CATAAATTTTAGCCAAATATTTATAAATGGTACGGCAGGTTTATTAAAACCATTTATTTTCGTATCAATCAATTTAATATAGCATGATGAAAAACGCTTTCTTAGCACTTCTTGCAGCCATGCTGCTTAGCGGTACAGTATCTGCACAGGGTAATAACATAAAAGGAAAATTAGAGGTACCCAAAAACTGGCATCTCCTGGACGAAAGCAGAAACGGCTTCCCCGGCATCAGTCTTGATAAAGCATACAGCTTTGTGCAATCAAAAAAATTAAAAAGCAAAAAAATTATTGTTGCGGTTATAGACAGTGGTGTAGATACCCTGCATGAAGATCTTAAGTCTATCCTCTGGAGAAACCCCAAAGAAATTCCGGGCAACAAAATAGATGATGATAAAAATGGTTATGTAGATGATATTTATGGATGGAATTTTATTGGTGGCAAAGATGGCCGCAATGTAAAAACAGACAGCGATGAGGGTGCCCGTGTATATCATTCCTTAAAAGCTAAATGGGATGGAAAGCTTGTTGACACAGTATCATTAAGCCCGGCAGACAAAGCGGAATATAAAAATTTTATGGTGGCCAAAGAAAAAACCGTGGGCGATTTTGACCCTCAACAATTTGCTTACCTTAAACAACTATATCCCCGCTTGGTTTACGCCGATTCTATCATGAGAAAAGAAGTGGGCAAAGAAGAATACAATGGCAATGATATTAAGAATCTGTCTCCACAGAGTGCAGAAACAAAAATGATTAAAGTATTTATTCTTAATATCAGCAAGCTCAATAACAGTTATGAAATTACCAACCAGCAATTGCTGGATGAGCTTAGTGGCGATCTTAGAAAAGGCGAATCGGCCACTACCCCACCGCCTGCTTATCGTAAAGAAATTGTTGGGGATGATGAAACCAATATTAATGATCGTTTTTATGGCAATGCAGATGTAATGGCCAACACTCCTTTTCACGGTACGCATTGCAGTGGCATTATAGCCGCTGTGCGACACAATAATAAAGGAATGGATGGTGTAGCAAGCAATGTAAATATTATGATGGTGCGTGTTTTGCCCGATGGAGATGAGCACGACAAAGATATTGCCAACGCTATCCATTATGCAGTTGACAATGGCGCCCAGGTTATAAGCATGAGTTTTGGTAAAAATTTTTCTCCAGAAAAACGTTGGGTAGATGATGCATACCGCTATGCAGAAAGCAAAGGCGTACTGCTGGTGCAGGCTGCAGGCAATTCTAATAAAGATGTAGATAAAGAAGGCAGCTATCCTAACCCTGTTTATGAAGATGGCAGTGGCAAGGCTACCAATGTAATAAATGTAGGTGCCAGTGGCAATGAACTTAATGGTGGACTCACAGCATCTTTCAGTAACTATGGCAAAAAAAATGTAGACGTATTTGCACCCGGTGTAGGCATATACTCTACCATACCAGGTGGCAATACTTATGGCAATGCAAGTGGTACCAGTATGGCATGTCCGCTGGTAGCAGGTGTAGCGGCATTCATTATGCAATACTATCCTAACCTTACGCCGCAGCAGGTAAAAATGGCCATTGAAAAAACAGTACAGGCTCCTAAACAAAAAGTAAACAAACCAGGCACCGATGAAAAAGTACCTATGAGCGAACTGGCCAAAACAGGCGGCATTATTAATGCTTATGCAGCCATTAAATATGCCAGTACTATAAATGCCCCCGCAAAAAAACAAGCATTGCCTAAATCGGCTATTAAGAAAACTAAAATGGGGTAAGAAAGGTTTAAGAGGTTCAAGAGTTTTTAGAGGTTTTAGAGGGTTAGAGGGTTAGAGGTTTAGAGGTTTAAGGATTCAGATTCAAATGAAAACGTTTAATTATTATAATATTATTTTTGTTTAAAACTTTTTTATGCCAAAACCAATTGAGGGAACCTTCCCTACCTACTTTGCCAATTACATTAATAAAGTAAGTGAAGTTAATCTTGCAACTGCATTTAAAAATCAACAGGAATTAGTGAATGTTTTTTTTGATAGCATCAGCGAAGAAAAATCAAACTATGCTTATGCAGCCGGCAAATGGACCATGAAAGAAATGCTGCAGCACATTATTGATGCCGAAAGAATTTTTGCTTATCGTGCACTGTGCATTGCACGAAAAGAAAAACAATCAATGCCCGGCTTTGACGAAAATGAATATGCTGCCAACAGCAATGCCAACAGCCGCTGTTGGATAAGCCTTATTGAAGAACTTAAATTAGTAAGACAAACCACAGAACTTTTATTTGAAACTTTTGCAGAAGATGTTTTGAACCAATCTGGCATTTCCAACAACAATGCTGTTACCGTAAATGCAATTGGGTTTATTACTGTGGGGCATCTTTATCATCATGTGGGAGTAATAAAGGAGAAGTATTTATAAGAAGATTTTTTGTAGGATGATTCTAAAATTAATAATTCAATCAAATAATTAAAGCAAGCTAATTTAGAATTTCATCAGCAAAGCTGCTTATTTTATTTTAATGAGCACATTAAAATATCCTGCTTATACCTCATACACTTGCTGCCCCATTCTACTGCTTTTAAATTTTTGCTGCTTAAATAATGAAGGAGTAATGCCGGTAACTTTTTTAAACTGGTTTGATAAATGTGCTACACTGCTGTAATGCAGTTTCCAGGCTATTTCTGTAAGGTTTAAATCGTCGTAGGTGATTAATTCTTTTACCTTTTCTATTTTTAGTGAGATAAAATATTTTTCTATGCTCTGCCCTTCTGTATCCGAAAAAATATTGGCCAGGTAAGTATAGTCGTAATTTAACTGCTTGCTCAAGTGATTGGAAAAGTTTTCCTGCAGCGGTTCATCAGAATAATAGACCAAATGAATAATTATATGTTTTATCTTTTCTATTAACCTGCTTTTTTTAGTGTCTAAAAGTTCCATGCCATAAGCAGATAAATTTGCATTAATTATCTCGTATTGTCCGGCGGTAATTTGCTCTTCAATATCTACTTCCCCTAAATTTACTGTTACTGAATGCAGCCCAAATTGAGCAAATGTTTCTCTAACTATTATTTTGCAGCGGGAAGAAACCATGTTTTTAATAAATAATTTCATACTTACATTTTAAAATGAATGGGAAGCGTTTGGCAGACTGTCATAAATAATGTTGCAGGCCTACTTTTATTATATTGGAAAACCCTAAGAAATGAAAACGACCCTTTATTTTTTTTTGCTGACATGCCGGATATTGGTTTTAGGGATAAATTGATTTATACTAACTGTGCCAATTCCTGTGCCACTTGTATTTCATTTTAAATTACTATGGCAAAGCAGGCAGCAAGGAGTGTTGCAGATTGTAACTAATAAGCTAATAGTTTTGGTGAAATTTTTTATAATATGAAGCTGGACTCCTGATAGTAATTTATTTGCATACGAGCCTTCACCTTAACTTAAGGGTTAATGAGAAGGGCTGCAAAGCTTTTACTGTTTGATGAAAATATCTTTCTAAACAGCAGGAAGAATTTTAATATTAAACATCTATACACATGCGGGTATAAGTATTTTGTGTACAATACACTCATGTTGCACATTGATGATATAATTGCCCATATCCCCTATTATCCCGGTTACTTAATTAAATCCTGGCATTTACTCATTAAGCAGAAATAGCACATTACTAAAAGCCTGTAATACCAAATAGACAGATACTTTAAATATTATCACTAAAAAAGCACTGGAACCAGGCTTTGAGAAAGGCCTGGAAGCCCGTGCTTTTAATTTTATGAAACTGCTTTTTTACTTAGCAGGACTAATATCAATAATTACTGTTCGGTTATAAAAACGTTCTTCGGGCAACTTGTTTTCAAAAGGACTCATGGCAGCATCTTCGCCATATCCATTGGTTTCAAATTTTACTCCTTTAATTCCTTTATTAGCAAGGGCAACTTCTATAATTTTTTTTGCGCTGGCAGCCCTGTCTGCAGATAATTGCTGGTTGTGTATTTCCTGGCCAATAATATCCGTGTGGCCATGAATATTAACAGTGGCATTTTCAGATATCAACGGCGCAACAACTTCTGTTAAAAACTTTTCGTAAGATGCAATTGTTTTAGATTGATCAAAATCAAACAGAATACTATAACGCAGGCCTTCCTGTTTTACCTCTTCGGCTTTTACCAGGATCAGTGTACTTTCCTTCTGAATTATTTTGCCGGTTTTTGTTTCGCCCTGCATCAGTATTTTATAATTGCCTGCAGTGTTGTTTTCTAAAATAGTTTTTGCCGGCACCAAAGCCTGGCCGGTTGTGAAGGGCCCGTAAAGATTTGCATTTCCCTGCTCATCGGTTACATTTACCGTCCACGATTTTAGTGCTTCTTCTGCACCTGCTGCATAAAATATTACATGACTGTTTAAAGGATCATCCTGCACAGGATTCATCTGCACTGGTTTTAAATAGGGAGAAGAACTTCCGCCTACCTGCATTAATAATTCTGGTGAAGTACTTACGATGTCAACCCTGCGGTCGCCTTCACGCAATAAATCAAGTTCATTAACTGCACCTGGTTTTTCTGAAGGAATAACAGGTTTGCTTCTTCCTTCTGTACTTATCCTCAAAGCATTTATTCCAAAAATTGTTACCAGGTATTGCTTAATATTTTCGGCCATTAATTTTCCTTCCGCAGGATTTTTGCTGGATGCACCGCTCAATGAAATAGTGCTGTTAGGATTGTCTCTCATTCTATCGCCCATAATATTTAAAATATTATGATACACCGCCAACTGCCTTGCCGAACGCCCATTGGTTAAATTTACGGGTTGATTTTGCTGCAGTTCATTTTCATTAAAAGTTAATGCATCGCTGCTGTTTAGTTGAATGTAACGGGCAGGTACCTGGCTCGATCCATTATCAAAAAATACAGAATTACGCAATGCAAATGTTTCTTTTACCGGGCGGTTTACCAAAGGCATAATAGGTGCCCTTAATGAAAAACTCACTGTTTTTTCTTCCACAGGAATAATTACATCCGGGGGAATTACTTCTACCGGTACGTCTTTTTTTACTTTGCCAAATTTAAGTGCCATGCCTGCACGCACTGTATAGTTCGACCATGTTTCTACCGTACGTGGCTCATGACCAAAGTCGGTAAGAAAAGATACAAATGGAGAAAGCGTTACCTGCGATGCACTCGCTGCTTTAGAAACCGGGATGTCTATACCTGCACCAACCTGGCCCGAAAATAATGTTTTGCTCACATCACTCCACTCTCCCATTTTATCTGTTTGCTTCAGTTGTA
The DNA here is from genome assembly GCA_046595965.1 of Ferruginibacter sp. Taxonomy (GTDB): domain Bacteria; phylum Bacteroidota; class Bacteroidia; order Chitinophagales; family Chitinophagaceae; genus Ferruginibacter. The sequence continues at coordinate 14,659 of JBKJSJ010000352.1, read as the reverse complement.
AATAAGTAAAGTCTTTTTTTACATTAAAGCTAATAGTTGGGCCTGCAAAAAGATAAAATGAACCTTTAAAAGGTGCTATGCGTAAACTGGGTTCAATGGTTACATAACTAAGGTTGGTAGATAAATTTGCCGGGCAGTCGCAGGGTGCAAGCACTTCGTCAAATTTTCCGCCACGATTATCATAAGCTACGTTTAGTACTCCGCCCAAAACCTTGCCTGGCCTGTACTCTGCCAATACAGAAACATAAGGCTTTATGCCATCCCCTTTATGAAAAGCAGTAGGTGTAGTTAAGTTTTGATTCAGCATTTGGGTGGTGCCGCGGTAAAAATTAAAGTTGCCGGCTCCCGAAACGCCCACCCACCAGTTGGGTTGTGCTCTTTGTATTTTTTGTGCCTGGCCTGTACTGCCAGTAAAAATAAAAAGCAGGAATAAAAATGAAATTTTTTGTATCCTTATATTTTGTAACATAATATCTTTTTTAAAAAATGAATGCGAATGTTTTATAAAATTGCGTTGCCTGTTTTAATAAATCTTAATTAGGAACATTAATGGTAGTGTTTACCATGGTAACAGATGCAATCAACGAAATGGCTCTGCCATTCAATACTGTTTGAGTAGCATTACCCGCAGTAGAAAAAGTAACACCAGACATAGATATAATGGTTCCTACCATTACGCCGCCTCCTGCTCCATTAATGGTAGCAGCCGTTCCTACATGCCAGTAAACATTTTTGGCCGTGGCCCCATTGGCTAATATAATACTCCTTGCACCTGTGGGGCCTGCTATGCCAACTGTAAGGCTGGTTCCTGTTTGAAAAGTCCAGGTAGCATTAGGGTTACCCATTGCATCAAGCGTAAGATTTCCGTTAGATATTTTAAAAGTTCCGCTGGCAGATTTATACACACCTGGTGGAAGCGTTAAGCCTCCCAACTCGCCCGCTCCGGGATCGGTACCGCCTGGCATTGAAGCTGGTGAAGTTGCATTGAATGCAGCAGTTGCATCCAGCAATCCCTGTGTAGCAATTGCAAAAGAAGTGGCATTTCCGGGAGCTGGTGGAGCAGTATAAATTCTTCCGCTTACAAGACCGTTATTAGATCCGGTAATGGTATAAACATCTCCGGTAGTACCATCAGTAAATCCTGTTATTAAAGATGAAGCAGCAGTGGTACCAATACTTCCGTTATTTATTCTTGTATTTATTCCCTGGTTAGTAATACCGGCATTGCCACCAAAAGCTCCAAAGACAGACGCAGATCCTAAAATAGGAGTTGATAAAGTAAGCCCGGTTGTAAAACTCCAGGTATAATTTGCCTGCAGTGCATTGCCTGCAAGATCCTGCGCTCCTGTTGTTATGGTTGCTGTATAAATGGTATTAGGTAACAGATCTATTGATGGATTAAAATAAGCGGTGGTTCCTGAATATGATACCAGCCCGGTTAATGGAATTAATCCTTGTTTTAAAGTAAACGTACTGTTGTTTATAGTTAGGCTATTCATGGCTTCACTAAAGACGGCTGCAATTATTTTGTTTAAATCAACTCCTATGGCTGCAGGAATGGGATCGGTAGAAGTAACCGTTGGAAAGATAATATCTGTAGTAGCACCAGTGGTAAAACTCCACACATAATTGCTCTCCATTGTATTGCCTCCAACGTCTTTAGCACCTGTAGTAATAGTTGCAGTGTACAAAGTATTGGCTGTTAGGTTTGCAGAGGGAGAAAAAACGGCCGTAGTACCAGAATAACTTACTACACCAGTAATAGCAGTTGTGCCAGCTTTTAAAAGGAAGCTACCGGTAGTAATGCTTAAAGGATTCATTGGCTCATTAAAGATGGCCGATATTTTTTTGTTGAGCACCACTCCAGTTGCATTATTTGCCGGATCGGTAGAAATAACAATGGGTGAAGTTAAATCAGTAGAAGAACCGGTTTTAAAAGTCCATACATAATCCTTTACCAAAGCATTGCCAGCAGGATCTTTAGCACCTGTAGTAATGGTAGCAGTATAAGTTGTATTATTTGCAAGCGTGTTTGCAGGAATAAAAGTAGCAGTAACCCCTGTATAAGAAACTTCACCTGCAATAAGGGTGGTTCCTTGCTTTAATGTAAAGGAAGTAGCAAGAGAACCTGGATCCATTACTTCGTTAAAGCTGGCAGTTACTTTAGTTGCGATGCTTACGCCAGTATCGGCATTGGCAGGATTGGTAGAAACTACTTCAGGACAAATGCCTGTAAGCCCTGGCAGTTCATCAACTTTTTTGCAACCGGAAGCAAAAACAACGAGCAGTAAAAATGCAATGGAAATGTTTTGTAAAAGAGGAGCAAAAAATAAATTTTTTCGCAACAGGGCATTCTTTGCCATGTAGAAATTTGTTTTCATAGTGATTTTTTAAGAGGTAATAAATAGATTTAAAAATTGGAAATAATGCTGAGTATGAGTTAATGTAAAAACTACCCTGTACTCTGTATTATAACGCAGCAAAGCTATGAACAGATAAAAACAAATATGTTACAGTATTATCCTTATAAATTACATCATTCACACATAGATATGCAAATTAAAAACGCTATTATAAAAAAATTTGTGGCAATACAATTTTTATAACAGTAAAGAAAATTCTTTAATTTTCAGAAGTTTGCCAAACAGATGAATGATTGTGCTGTAGTGCAGCATTTTGACCCTCACTTTCAATTACCGTTTTTCTTTTCTATTTTGTTTACCTAAACCAAAAAAATTATGAAAAAAATGATCATTGCTTCCCTCGTCGGTGGCATTATTTTATTTGTATGGCAGTTCCTTACATGGGGAGTTTTAAACCTTCATGAGGCTCAGCAAAAATACACTCCAAAGCAAGATAGCATTCTGGCTTACCTGGGCACACAGTTTAACGATGATGGTGCATACTTTATGCCCAACTATCCACCGGGTACCTCCAGAGATGAAATGGAAAAACAAATGAAGACTTCGGAAGGAAAACCATGGGCTCAGGTAATATATCATAAAAGCATGCCGGGCATGAACAGTATGTTTATGAATATGGGCCGCAGCCTGCTGGTAAATATTTTTATTGTGTGGCTGCTTTGCTGGTTGCTTGTTAAAATACCTTCGCCTTCCTTCAGCACTATTTTCCTTGGTACGCTGGGCACCGGAATCATCATCTTTTTACATGCTCCTTATACCATGCATATCTGGTATGGCAGCTTCGATCTGATGGCTCACTTTACAGATGCGCTGGTTGCATGGGGCATTACCGGCCTTTGGCTGGCATGGTGGCTGAGGCGACAACCTAAATAAAATATAATTATTAAAGCAAATTAGTTTACTGGCAGGGTAGGAACATGCCTTTTTTTTTGGTGTTAATTTAAAAGTGCAATACTTAAAAATATTTTGTGAACTAATCCGGGAATACGTAGGATTAAAATGTTATTATTGAAAGAGAAAACAATGGCCTTTTAGAACAGCGGGAAATATAAAAATTATGCAGCAATTCTTTGCAAAATAACTTTGCAGGGTATGGTGGATGTAACTTTAATCATGTGTTTTGCATGAAGAGGAATAGCAAAATAATCGCCGGCAACCAGTTGATTTATTTCCTCGCCAACAATGATATTGCAGGTGCCTTCCACAATAAGAAATTTTTCATACTCATCATCATGTACTTCGTGTGGTGCATAATCTTTTAACCACACTATAGCAGTTATTGCAGCTTTTGTATAACCAATAATTTTTGCAAATACATCATTGGTCTCCGGTGCTATCATATCACTCCTATTTAACCAGGTTGCATAGTCTTCCTTTTTTGAATTTTCATTGAGCACCGGCGGATCGGAAACAGGTTCTCCATTTTTTAATCTCTCTGTATAATCAATTGTAGCTAATAAAAAAGGCTTTATTATGGGATTGGGTTCAACTGCATTTGCCATTGCGTAAGTTTCCAACGCCATAGAGATATCTTCAATTTCCTGCCGTATGGCCGGGTCAGTGGTTGCCCTCAGTTCCACCTCTATGCATTCTTCCTCACTTGCAACTCCTGCAACATACAATTCTAAAATACCTGATTCAATATATTCTTTAGCCGTGAGCATATTACTTAAATTTCGTTATCTTTTTTATTTTCAGGCTTATTTTGGTTCTTAAGTCAGCAAAAGTAATATTTATTTTTGCTATGGCTTTATAAACCTCAAACCTTAAACTATCCCTGATTGGAAGATAATTAAGATAGCACATATTATTTATTATTTAATTATTGCCCATACATACGTAATTCATCTAAAGTGGGTTTTAATATCGATTTTAATTTAAAAATTAGCCCACCACTTTTCTATACATGCTGTTGAGATTTTAAATAAAAAAAGTGTTTTTTAAATAACCGTAGAGTTATATAATTTTTCTAATTTTTAAACTACTGGAAATCGGTATAACCATCAGCCGGCTATAATACAAAGTATTTTTTGGATGCTGGGTTTAAATTTGATTTTATCGTTCTTTTATGAGAATCATATAAAAGAAAAAAAGAAAAAAAATAGTAAGTTCATTTAAAAAAACTGTGAAACTTACAAAGAATCAATAAGATTTATTAATAAAACTTGAGGAAAATAAAACATTCACATTAAATCAAACATAGTAAATCTATGGCTGATTCATAAACCAAATAATCTGCTGGGATTAGCACCGCTTAATTTTCTTTCTTTTTTTCTGTAATTCCACTCTCCGATATATGAAAATGAATTCCCTCTAATACACCTTTGGCTGTTGGATGTTTTGTAAAATAGATCGACTTATTTTTTCTTAACTCTTCCAACTCGGCGCTATAATTTGCTACCACAATTGCTTTTGCTTTTCCAGTAAGCATATCTTTATCATTGCCACTATTGCCTGCTGTAATAAAATGCTTTAAAGGCATTTTCCATTTATAGCTAAGGTATCTGATTGCACTTCCTTTGCTGGCCCTAAATGGCAACAGGTCGAGGAATTTGTTATCAGTTAACAATACCCTTGCTCTTAGTTTAATGTCATCCAAAATTTTATACAAATTGGCCAAAGCATCATCATTAAAGCTTTCCTCCACATAATAACTAAGTTTAAAACGCCACTGAGCTGCTGCTTCCTGTAATCGAAGCCCTTTAAATGTTGATAAAGCTTCCTGTAATTCCTTTCTCCGCCATTGGTAGTCAATATGGCTATCCCAACCTTTATCGGGAATATATTGATCTGTATAATAAATTTCAGATCCGGCAGAACAAATCAGGATATCAGGACTTGGAAGATCATAATCTGCAAATGCCTGCTGGGTTATTTCCCTGTTCCTGCCACTGGCAACACCAAATACCACTTTGCTTCTATTCTCATTTATCCATTGTGTAAATTCCTTCAACCCTTCAGATTTTTTTCCATCCACCAATGTTCCATCAAGGTCTGAAATAATAAACAGTGAAGCATTGGACAGTTTTTTTCCGTAGGCAGTTTTATTTGCAAAGTTTAATGATTCATTATTTTTTTCTTTAAAAAGTTCATCCACCACTTTTACATACCTTTCTGCAAACGACGTCCACGAATACAATTGATTGGTAGCAATAATCCCATTGGCAGAATATTTTTCCCATGTTGCATGATCTGCAATAATTTTTTTAATTGCTTCTGCAATGGCTGCAGGGCTTTCTACATCCACCAAAAGTCCATTATCGCATTGTTCAAGTATCTCCTTAGGTCCACCGGTTGGTGAAGCAATAACAGGAAGCCCGCAGGCAGCAGCTTCCACAATGGTCAAACCAAAATTTTCGCCTGGTGTTGCATTCACAAAAACGCCTTTTTTACGGGCCGCCAAACGATATATTTCTGGCACATCCATCTTAGGATCATTCTTTTTTGGAATAGCCATTTTACCATACAAATCGTATTTGTCCAGCAGCAATAAAAGATTGGTTAAGATGTCCTTTTCATCGTCAGGCATCTGGCTGATATCCTTTCTTACTCCTGCAAAAATGGCCAGGTTAGCCATGGCCTGCAATTCTTTATCCTCGCCATAAGATTGAATAATGGTTTCAAAATTTTTGCGTTTGTCGGCACGGCCAATTGAAAGTATCAAAGGTTTTGCAGGGTTAAATAAAAAACGGTCTATATCAGCATTAACCCGGTAAAGTACCTGTTCCTGCTCAATAGACATTTTAAAAGAAGGCATACCCATCCTGTAAAAAGGATAAAATATTTCTGGTGTCACACCCGGTGCAATTACTTTAAACCTGCCGGCCTTTGCATTTTCGTATAAAGCATATTGTGTATCTATGATATGTTGGGTGCTTACTATAATAACATCAGCGGTTTTCAAAAGCAGTTCTTCTACTTCAATACGCCGCTCCATATTAAATTTTTCATTTATTTTCCCTTCGGTCATTCCCTCCTGCAGCAATATATTTTTTTTGTTTCTTCCCAATGAATGGCCAGTGGCAATAAAGGGTATACCAAACATTTCACTCACCTGGCCTGCCAGGTAATTGCCATCTGCATAATGACCATGCACCACGTCTGGAAAATCTGCTTCATCATCAATAAAGCGTATCGTTTTATCTATAAACTCATCCAGGTGATCCCACAAGGATTCCTTTGGCCTGTAGGCATGGCCGCCACAGGTAACTCTTATGATTCTTGCCTTATCGTTTACAACCTCAATTTCTTTTTCATAAGAATGAGATACTCTTTTATCAATAATTCTGCGAGTAAAGAGATCAACTTTTCTTACCAGTGGGTGAAGCGAAAGATTTTCCAGCAACTCCAGTACATACTTTACCTGTCCACCAGTATCTTTATCCCTTCCTATTTCAGGATCTTTAAACCTGATGAGCCCATGGGGACTGTATAATTGTATATAATAACCTTTCATAGTCTTCAATTTTCACATTATCCAGTTGGAGTAAAAATAAGCAATTCATTTTTAAGAGGTATTTTTACCCTTATTACAAAAACTTCAAACAGGATTAGAGTATGTATTCAGGATCAGGTTTCAGTGATTGGGAAATTGGCGATATCACGGTAATCATACACAAAGGAATTTATCATTTATTTCATTTGATTATTCCCAACCACGATTATATTGCACATGCAGTATCCGTTGATGGCATTTCGTGGAAGAGAGTAAACAATGCTTTGTTTGTAGGCCATCCAGGGGAGTGGGATGATGATATGTTATGGACGATGCATGTAATAGAAAAAGATGGCAAATTTGAAATGTATTATACCGGCCTGGAACGAAAAGACCGGGGTATAATTTCAAGAATTGGCCTGGCAGAATCAAGCAACCTTATAGACTGGACCAAAAACGAGAAAAATATTTTTCCCATTGAGCCAAAAGGTGTTTATTACGAAACTTATAAAACCAATCCAAGGACATGGATCAGTTTTAGAGATCCATTTTACTTTGAACATAAAGGAGAAGCGTACCTGCTTATTGCTACACGCACTCTTACCGGACCTGTATCCCGCAGGGGATGTGTAGGCATGGTGAAAATAACCAACGATATTGTGCAACTGATGCCTCCGTTATTATACCCCATGATGTATGATGATATTGAATGCCCATGTGTATTTGAGCTTAACGGACGTTTTTATTTACTCGGATCTATAAGGGAAGATATTAAAGTGCGCTATTGGTCTGCCCCTGATTTTTTTGGTGAATATCATTCTTTTCATTCCGATGTTTTGCTGCCACAGGGAAATTATGCAGCACGCACTGTGCATGACGGCCAACATTTATTACTGTATAATTTTTTTTATGCCTACGGAAAAATTGACTCACTTCGGGTATTACCTCCACCAAAAGAACTGCTTACAGATGATGAAGGAAGGCTCTATTTAAAGAGTTATTATCGCTGGGATAAGATGTCGAAAAAAACACTGCTGCAAAATAATTTTGGAGCTGTAACCAATTTATTGCAAAACCCTACTGCATCCATATCTATTGAAGCCGATAAATGGACCTGCGGGTCAAGAAGCGGTTACGAAATATTTTGTTTTCAAAAACCTTCTGCATGTTATATTTGGGAAGGCCAGCTTACTGTAGAAGGCATGGGCAAACTTGGATTGGTATGTGATATTGATAATGATGGCAACGGTTATTTTATTTCTTTTGACCTGTTACACGGATTGGTAAATATCAGAACCTGGGGTTTTAATCCTTTAAACAGCCGGCACAATTTTATTTTTAATGATGTGCAGTCTGGTGATTTTTCTGTGAATGAAAAGAAATCTTTTTATTTCCGGCTTATCCGGTATGGTAATTATATTGAACTAAGCATTGATGATGTGGTAAAACTTACCCTGATGGATTATACCTTTTCAGGCAATGGTATCGGCTTGTATTCTGCTTCTTCCATTATTGCTTTACAACAATCTATTGTAAAAATATTACCTGAACCAAAAGGAGAATATGCCAGCCAGGAAGAAGCGCAAAAAATAACGGATTAAAAAAAAATGAGGTAGCATTATCACAAAATAAGCACCCGCAAATCCTCCTCTGTTTTTAGCAACCTTTCAACTTATCATAATAAGGTCAGGCTCATATACGGGTAGCTATACCTGCGCCAAGGTGGTTGGCAAAATCAAGTGCTACATTCATTGGTGCACCACCCGGCACTGCAGCAGTTGGAAGTATATCCCATGATACTTCACCAAAACAAATCACATCGTATTTTAAAGGTTCGCTCATATTTGAGTTTGTTTTTAAGATATTATATAAATTATTCAGACAAAAAAATTTTTGAAGAAATAACATTCAACTTCATTTTACCAATAGATGTCAGGGGCAAAAATCGTCATTACCATTGTCTTATAGCCCAATCTTTTCATTCACAATTTGCAATATGGCAGCTTCTTCTGCTATCGCAGCGGCTTCAATGTTTTTACCTTTTGCAATGATATCATTTACATAATCTTTATCATTGTAACCCGCTGCATTGATACGTACATTCATAAAAGCACCCATCACTGCACTGCGGGCACAAAGGGCTCCCACGCCTGCATCGGATACAGAATTAGGGTTGCCGGTTTCAGCCATTGCTTTGATTATTTCCATACCGGCATAAGAAGCCTGCATCACTTTAAAAGGAATTTCTATGGCGTATTTTGTAGCAGCCTGTATAGCTAAACTGCGGGTTAATTTTTCTTCAGAAGTTGATTTGGGTAAAGCAAATGCTTCCATAATTTTATTGAAGGCCGCTGTATCTGCATCCACCAGTTTGAGTAATTCATTTTTTAGTTGCTGGCCCCTGGCTGCCCAATTGCTGAACTCCTGCCAACGATCGTCCCAGCCTTTTTTATGAGAAGATAAATTGGCTACCATGGTGGCCAGTGAAATACCGAGGCTGCCTACATAGGCAGCAATAGAACCACCGCCCGGTGCAGGGCTTTCGCTGGCGGTTTCATCTGCAAAATCATTTAATGGCATATGTACAAGCCTGCTGTCTGCTTTATTTGCCAGCATATATTCTATGATTCTTTCTTCTGGTTTAAATGGTCCCAGTTCATCCAACCCCATAGATTTTACGGAAATTTTTATTAATTCTTTTTCGCTTATACCTACGGAGCGTTGTTGTTTTTTTAAAAAATAACAGCCTGCATCCAGCATTGCTTTTAGTGGAATTAATCCTACCAGTTCGCTCCCCGTAACCCGAATACCTCTTGCTGCTGCTTTATTGCAAACCTCATCAAAAGCAATATGCACCGGCGTAATATTGATATTGGTAAGGTTGATGGAAATTTGTGCCACTCCATATTCTTCGATGAACCAACCAATGGCTTTTACCGATTTTAAACTGCCGGGTTTATTTATTTTAATTCCGCTTTCTTCTACATTTCTTCCGGCTTCTCTTACATCAAAGGCAATGGCATTGGCCCTCCTGGTAGAAGTTGTATTGAGGTTCACATTATAGGCCACCAAAAAATCTCGGGCACCTATAACGGTAGCTCCTCTTTTTTCGTCAAATATTGCAGGGCCAAAATCCGGTTTCCATTGCGGCAATAATATTTTGTTGGCAAAACCTTCATACTCACCGGCACGGATAACCGATAAATTACTGCGATCTTTTTTGGGCTGTGCAGCTTCATAGAGATAAACAGGCAATTGCAATTCGGCTCCTACCCTTTTAGCTAATGCCTGTGCATATGCTGCTGTTTGATCCATAGTGATATTGGCAATAGGTATTAGCGGGCATACATCGGTAGCACCCATGCGTGGATGTTCGCCTTTATGTTTGCTCATATCAATCAATTCGCCGGCTTTTTTTATGGCACGAAAAGCAGCTTCAATTACAGCATCCGGGTGCCCCACCATGGTAACTACTGTGCGGTTGGTAGCTTTGCCGGCATCTACATTTAATAATCTTACTCCTTCTACACTTTCTATTGCATTGGTTATTTGTTTTATAATGGCCAGGTCGTTGCCTTCGCTAAAATTGGGTACACATTCTATAATAGGAAACATGGTTGTTTGAATTATGTATGATTTTAAAAAAATGGATGACTCTTTAAAAATAGTGAAAAGCACCATTACTTTATGGGTTCTTCCTTATCAATTTCCTTAATATATTGAAGTTTTAAATGATCATAAAACGAATGTTTATCTACCATATTAGAAATGAGATTGGCTGATAAGCCGGCTATCATTAAATAAAAAATTATGCTGCTTGAATTTGTCATTTCCAAAACCAATATGGCAGAAGTAAAAGGGCTGCGGGTGATACCTGTAAGAAAACCTACCATCCCACACAATATCATTAAATTAGAATTGGATGCTGATAACTCAAACCAACCCGACATTACCGAGCCAATGCTGGCACCCGCACTTAAAGACGGCGCAAAAATACCACCGGAAGAACCATTGGAAAAAGATACAACGGTACCAAAGAAACGAACCACAGGCATATACCATTCTATGTGTTTTTGATCTGTAAATAAAGTACTTTCCATAATTTCTTTCCCCGATCCTAAGGAATGCACACTTACAAAAACACCCAGTGAAGCTACCAGCAAACCTGCGATAAGACAATAAGCAACCTGGCTGAAATTGGTAGTAAGTTCTTTTTTCCTTTTTAAAATATACAAAATAATTTTGCCCATTGTACTGGCTGCATAACCTGCTATTAATGCCACCAGCAATACCGGAAAAATTATCCATAAAGAAGTGCCCTTAACCTGTGGATATCCTAAATATAAATAGGGCCCCAAAATATTTAAAGCTGTTAATCCAGCAATAATTACACCTGCTATCAATGCCGACTTAAAATAGCTAAAGTGAGTAGTGGTTAATTCTTCTATGGCAAATACAATTCCGCCTAAAGGAGTATTAAAAGCTGCCGCCAAACCCGCAGCAGCACCTGTTATCAACATATTTTTTTTTGAAATTTTTGGATACCATTCCGGTAACAAATCATTAATTTTTTTAAAAATAGAACCGGCTATTTGTATGGTGGGGCCTTCTCTCCCTATTACCCCTCCCCCCAAAACCATTACCAGGCTCGAAAAAATTTTAATAAAAATAATTCTTACACTTAGCAGTTTGTCCAGTAAATAATATTTTTTGGGAGTGGCCAGTTCAATACTGGCACTTACCTGGGGTATACCACTACCACGGGAATAAGGTGCAAACTTTTTCACCAGCCACCATGATAATAAAAAAGCTAAGGGTGTAATTATAAAAAAAAGCCATTTGTTTAAATGATAAATCCAGGAGGTGCCCAATTCTGCCCAATGAAATAACCAGGCATACAATACCGCAACTATACCCGTAATAATGGCACCAATCCAAAAAGGTAAAGCATTCAATAAATTTTGTTGAAGGTTATTATCTTTTATTGAATCTAACTTTTTTTTAAGAAAGTTTTTAACCATTATAAAAGCTGGCTGAAAAGTATTTTTAAAAGGCAGGTATAAAGTGCTGTAAAATTTTCGGAATAGACTGGAGCTTTTTTGTTTCATCTGTAATACGTTTCATTAAACTGCCTATCATCACATATGCAGTTAAAATAAATACCTCAATGATGAAGGATTAGTTGGTTGTATTAAAAGCCTGCTCCGGTAATGACAGGACCGTTATTTTTCTTTAGTAAAAAATGGGTATATACATAATTTAAGCAGAAAAATAAGGAAGCAATATATCTTCAAAATTATACAGGCCTTCTTTTTTATTAATTAAATTCTCTGCTACAAAAATCACTCCATTACCAAAAGCCTCTCTTGAAATAGATTCGTGAATTAACCTCACCGTTTGATAAGGAAACCCAAAGATGATTTCATGCTTTCCCACAATCCCGCCTGCTCTTATATAATTAATATCATCTTTATTTATATCCAATGCTTCTGCAATTTTTATGGCAGTGCCAGATACGCCATCTTTCCCTTTAAAATGCTCTTCTACAATTTCTATATCTACCCATGGAGCAATTTTTTTTAAGAACCTTGCTGCAAACATTAAATAATTTACACCAAGGGTAATGTTTGGCGACCAAAACACAGTAGTCAATACAGAGAGTTCTTTTAAAAATGAAATTTCTTCTTCCTTGTAATGAGAAATGGCAGATATGATTTTAATTTTACGATCTGCGGCAATTTTGCCATAAGTATAAATGCCGGTGCTGGAAGAAAAATCTATAATGATATCAACAGGGTGATTATCTAAAAGTATTTCCATAGAGATAGTGGCACTGGAATAAATCAACCCTGGCTCATCGGATGAAAAACCTAAAAATTCCGGTACAGACCTGTGATCCAAAACTGTACTTTGTCTTAATACCCATTCCAGGCGAAATTGTTTATTTTGTAATATTACAGAAGCAACCGCTTTTCCTGTCTTTCCAAATCCTATTAACCCTACTTTCATGGCATATTAGTTTAAATGTGGCTAATGTATGAAATAATTTATAAAGTGACTGGAGCTGAGTTGAGCGTGCTGAGTACTGAATTATTAAATGTTCTAAACTTTTCTGCAATATAATTATGAGAATTAACCCCGGTAAATAATTAATAAAAAACAGAAATTTATATACACAACAATAAATTTATTCATAAAATCTAACAGGCTTTACCGGTTAATACCTGTATCAGTTTTTTATATCCCTTACCTTTGAAAGCTGTAAATAAAAAAATCAGTTTGGATAATTTTTTCGACAAATTTAAAATCAGCAAAGAAAAAGAAGAGTTGCACACTATTATCGAAAATATCGATAACGGAGTCGTTTTTCGTGGTACTAACCTTTGGATACTTATTTTCGCCATATTCGTGGCATCGCTGGGGCTGAATGTAAACTCGGCTGCTGTTATCATTGGCGCCATGCTTATTTCCCCGTTAATGGGTCCTATCATGGGTATAGGACTGGGTATGGGCATTTATGATGTATCCTTACTCCGCAGAGCCATCTACAATTATGGTATTGCTACAAGTGTGGCATTAACTACCTCTACACTTTTTTTCCTGCTTTCTCCATTAGATGATGCTCACTCCGAAATCCTCGCAAGAACTGCTCCTAATATATATGATGTACTGATAGCACTATTTGGTGGCTTTGCCGGTATTGTGGCTACTTCCAGCAAAAATAAAGGAAATGTAATACCCGGTGTGGCAATAGCTACCGCATTGATGCCTCCACTTTGCACCGCTGGTTATGGATTGGCAACGTTGCAATTCAATTATTTCTTTGGAGCCTTTTACCTGTATATCATCAACACTGTTTTTATAGCCCTGGCCACTTTTATTATCGTAAGGGTGCTGCATTTTCCATATAAAAATTTACAGAGCCAACGATCAGAAAAAATAGCTCATAGAATTGTTTGGTTTGTTGTATTACTCACTTTAATTCCCAGTATTTATTTTGGTTATGACCTGGTGCAGCAAAACCGGTTTTTAAAAAATGCCAACAGCTTTATTAACTATGAAGCACATTTTAATAACGACTATTTATTGAACAAAAAAATAGATGCCAAAAAGAAAAGCATCCAACTTGTTTTTGGTGGCAACGAAATACCACAATCAGATATTGATAAACTTAAAGGTCAATTAATAAAATACGACTTAGCAAATACTACATTGGAAATAAAGCAGGGATTTGCCTACCTGGCGGATGCTAAAAATAACGAACAATCAGATCAGCTAGGCCAGGCACTGGAGCTAAAGGATAAAGAGGGAAAATTGATACGACTAAAATTGGACAGCATTCAAAATCAGCAAAAATTAAATAACCGGGTATATGCCGAATTAAAAGCGCAGTATCCTGCTTTAAAAAGTGCCATCATTCAACCATCCCTGATAATTAGTGACAGTAACCGCACAAAACAATCTTTTTTAGTGATGCTGTCCCTGAATACTTTCCTGCCTGCAAAAGAAAAAAATAAAATTGTAAACTGGCTGAAGGTAAGGCTACAGCAGGATAATATTCAACTTATTATTCAAAATTGATCACAGGATGAGCAGTAAAAATTACTAGTGTATTTTTGCTGGATTATTAACCATTAATTTCTATATAAAAAATATGATCTCAACACTGCTGATAATAGTTTTTGTACTGGGCTACCTGGCCATTGCATTTGAACATCCGCTAAAAATAAATAAAGCTGCGCCGGCTTTAATTGCCGGTGTGCTCTGCTGGACGATTTATATCCTGCAAAGCCAATCGGCC
>JBKJSJ010000273.1:0-2902 GCA_046595965.1 Ferruginibacter sp. | reverse complement strand
GAAATTATATCCCGGAGAAAATAAAATAATTTTTATTGCAGATAATCTTGGCAGCATTGCACCCAACACATCCGTACTGGAAATTATTGATGGCAAAAAAAGAAAATCATACATGATCAATACTAACCTTGGGCAGAATAATTCTATAAAAATATTATACGAGGCACAAGGGAAATAGTTGGCAGTGATAGTCAGTAGGTCAATGGTCAAATCTTCGATCGGTATAATAAATCTTTAATTATAATAAACGTTAAACCTTAAACCTTAAACGAACCTCTTGAACTTCTTAAACCTCTTAAACCTCTTGAACTTCCTAAACCCTTGAAACCACTTTCTTCTCCACAAAAAATTTCACCAATAAAAGCCCGGCAATAAAACCTCCTATATGTGCTGCATAAGCCACTCCCCCGCCCTCTGCACCAAGGCTACCCCATCCACTCCACAATTGCAACCCTATCCAAAGCCCAAGTGTAAGATAAGCTGGCACACGGATAAACAAAGCAATTACCAAAACTCTTACCTGGTTGGTGGGAAACAATAAAAGATACCCACCCAGAACTCCCGATATAGCACCAGATGCACCAAGGCTGGGAATCAGCAGATCTTTGCCCAGGAAGCTGGCCAGCAAGACATGAGATAAGGAAGCAATTAAACCAGTCAACAGGTAAAACATAAGATACCTTACATGCCCCATCCTGTTCTCCAGGTTATCGCCAAATACCCATAGATAAAGCATGTTTCCACCAAGGTGAGCCAGGCCACCATGCATAAACATAGAGGTTAATAAAGTAAAATGTACCGGTATGGGCGTTTTACCCAAACCTCCTTCAAATACTACATCCGTACCTGTAAGTATTTCATGTGGAATAGTAGCAAAGCTCATAAGGAATGCCTGGTTGCTTCCAAACTGCTGGTAATATACAAACACTAAAATATTGAGGGCAATCAAAATATAATTTACAAATGGCGTTCTTACCCTGTCGGAGTTGTTGTCACTGATGGGGATCATAGTGGTAATTTTTTTTTGAAGGTAGGGAGAAAAAGCTTTTAATGTTGAACGTTTAACCGTTTAAGATTTTTTAATTTTGTTAAGAACTTCAACTCATGAAATGCATCCACGTTAAACCTTAAACCTTCGACCAACAAGTATAGAACTTTTGGAACTATTTGTCCTCCTCCACCTTTTCCCCTATTTTTGCCCACCAAAAAACAGTTTAAAAGATATTATGGAAAATTTGATTTACGTAGTTCCGGCAATGGGTATTGTAGGCTTATTGTACACTTTTGTAAAATTTAAATGGGTCTCTAAGCAGGATGCAGGTAACGACCGCATGAAAGAGATTAGTGCATATATAGCAGAAGGTGCCATGGCATTCCTTAAAGCTGAGTATAAAGTATTAACCTATTTCGTAATCATCGGCGCATTATTACTGGGTGTTATGGGATACAGCAACAGCAGCAGCCATTGGAGTATAGCGGTAGCTTTTGTAATTGGTGCATTTTTTAGCGCCCTTGCAGGCTTCATTGGAATGAAAGTGGCCACCAAAGCCAATGTGCGTACTGCACAGGCTGCACGTACCAGTTTATCAAAAGCACTCAACGTTTCATTTACCGGTGGTAGTGTAATGGGAATGGGTGTGGCTGGTTTGGCAGTGTTGGGTTTGGGTGGTCTGTTCATTATTCTTAAACAAATTTTTGCTCCCGGTGCTGCAGTAGAGAGTATGGAGATGGAGCGTACCATAGAGATATTAACCGGCTTTTCTCTCGGTGCAGAATCTATTGCATTGTTTGCCCGTGTGGGTGGCGGTATTTATACCAAAGCTGCAGACGTAGGTGCCGATCTTGTAGGAAAAGTAGAAGCAGGAATTCCGGAAGATGATCCCCGCAACCCTGCTACCATTGCAGATAATGTAGGTGATAACGTGGGTGATGTGGCTGGTATGGGTGCCGATTTGTTTGGTTCCTATGTAGCCACAGTTTTAGCTACCATGGTTTTGGGCAGAGAGACCAATGCAATGACCGATAATTTTGGCGGTATGTCTCCAATTCTTTTGCCGATGCTTATTGCATCCATGGGTATAATCTTTTCTATCATCGGAACTTTTTTTGTACGCATAAGCGATACCGCAGGTTTAAGTACGCATAAAGTACAAAACGCATTAAATATGGGCAACTGGGGTTCTATGATCCTGGCGGCAATTGGCTGTTACTTCCTTGTAAATTATTTGTTGCCCGAAAATATGAGTTTACGTGGCCACGAGTTTACCAAAATGGGCGTATTCGGTGCTATCATGGTGGGCCTTGCAGTAGGTGCGCTCATGAGTATCATTACAGAATATTATACTGCTATGGGCAAACGCCCGGTTATGAGCATCATCCGCCAATCGGCCACTGGTCATGCTACTAATATTATTGGTGGATTAGCTGTAGGAATGGAAAGTACCTTTCTACCCATCCTTGTTTTGGCAGGGGGTATTTATGGTTCTTATGCCTGTGCAGGTTTATATGGTGTGGCCATTGCAGCCGCTGGTATGATGGCAACTACTGCCATGCAATTAGCCATAGATGCTTTTGGTCCTATTGCAGATAATGCTGGTGGCATTGCAGAAATGAGTGAACTGCCGGCAGACGTTAGGGAAAAAACAGATATCCTGGATGCCGTAGGAAATACTACTGCAGCAAGCGGAAAAGGGTTTGCCATTGCTTCTGCAGCATTAACAGCACTGGCATTGTTTGCAGCCTTTGTAGGTATTGCAAAAATTGATGGCATTGATATTTACAATGCCGATGTATTAGCCGGTTTATTTGTAGGAGGCATGATTCCATTTATATTTTCTTCTCTTGCCATAAGGGCAGTAGGCGAAGCAGCAATGGCCATGGTAGAAGAAGTGCGCAGGCAGTT
>JBKJSJ010000303.1:0-5582 GCA_046595965.1 Ferruginibacter sp. | reverse complement strand
AACCGCCAGAAACTATGGACAGCAGCGCATGCCATACGCCATGTTATCGAGAGGCGTTTGTGGTTTTATTAATAATACATTAGTACTCACATTACCCGGCTCCCCCAAAGGAGCTGCAGAAACAATTGATGCACTCTTTCCTTACATTCTGCATGTATTCAAAATTACAGAAGGTATGAGGCACGATTAATATAAAATACAAGACTCACAAACCAAAGAAAAATTGAAGAGAAATAATATTTTAGCAAAACAAAAAGCCAATCAAACACATTTTGATGTGGGGAAAAAAATAAGAAAAATATCCAGGAAATTGGTAGGGCCATACCATTAATTAACCAGTTGAACAAAGCATAAAAAAGTTTGGTAAGAAAAATATTAAATTAAACTTACACTTTAAGAAAAAGTAAATTAAAAATCAATCTTATCCATATTTGCAGCTATAGATTCCCTCGACTTTTTCTGCTTAAAACAGTAGAATATATTCCCCACAAAAAATTATTTGTTGAAGCTTTTACCGGAAAGATGGAAATAGAGTTCCAGGTTTTATCTAAAATATACTGGCATTATTTTACATATCTTTCTCCTTAAATTTAAACTGATTAAAATAGTCGTTTAAAAAATTCCGCATTAAACCTTAAAATTAATTGTATGACTAAAAATTTGTTCTACGCTTTTTTATTAGCAGCCATCCCGGTTTTAAGCAGTTGCGAAGCCATCGGCACTATCTTTAAAGCGGGTATGTGGTGGGCTTTTATTCTCATGATTGGGGTTATAGCACTTATTATATGGATCGTATCCAAAGCAAAAAAATAAGTCCCTTTGTAGAATGGGTTTTTATTTTCTGGAAGCTTACAATAAATAACCCTGTTTATACTCCGGGAGTAAAGTAATTTTACAAAACAATTATTTATAACAACTGGATTCGCTCACACATATAGCACTGGGAGCCTGCATGGGAGAAGCCTTTGCAGGCCGTACCGTTGGTAAAAAAGCCATGCTCTGGGGTATCCTGGCCCAAAGTATTCCGGATATAGATTTTTTGGCGGCCTTTTGGTTAGATACTGCAGACAATCTTTTTGCTCACAGGGGCTTTACGCATTCTATTTTATTTGCATTATTAATTACACCCCTCATAGCAGGCCTGGCCAATCACTGGCACAGGCCTCATAATATTTCATTTACAAGATGGTTCTTCTTTATAGGGTCAGTAATTTTAATTCACATTTTTATTGATGCCTTTAATAATTATGGTGTGGGTTGGCTGGAACCTTTTGATCATGTACGCATTTCATTTAACAGCATCTATGTGGCTGATCCTTTTTTTTCTATAGTTCCCGGGCTGGCATTTGCAGGATTGCTTATTTTGCGGCAAAAAAAAGTTATCAGAAAATGGATATGGAGCACAGGATTGATTATTCCTTTTTTATACCTGGGTTACGGTCTTAGCAACAGGTGGTATATAGCGAGGGAAACAAAAGAAATTTTAGCTGCTGAAAAAATAAATTATAACCAACTGCTTATAACACCTGCACCGCTGCAGAGCTGGCTATGGTTTGTAGCAGCCGGCACCGACTCGGGCTTTTATACAGGATACAAATCTGTTTTTGACAGCAAGCCTGTTTTAGACTTTCATTATTTTCCAAAAAATAATTTTCTGCGGGAGCAGGTAAAAGACGAAGTGGAATTAAATAAAATGATTCGCTTTTCGCAGCAGTTTTATACTCTTGAAAAACATGCAGATACGATTCTTATAAACGACCTCCGGTTTGGACAGGTAATCGGCTGGCAAAATCCTGCAGAAAGTTTTGCATTTTATTTTTACCTGCAGCCAGCAATAGATAATACGCTGGTGGTGCAGCGGGGCCGCTTTGCAAAATGGAACAACCAATCTTTCCACTCATTACTCCTAAGGATAAAAGGAAATTAATTTTTTATATCAACTTTAAAGAATAGATAGGTTACTGTAAATTGTAAAGGGATCAGTCTTTGGTAATTCGGGATGGTATTATAAAACCGGAGAAAATAAACGGGCCGTTTTTTCGGGAAACTGTTTATACCATGCCCGGTTAAACCATTCTTCCTTATCTATTTTTTTGGCATCCTGCAGGTCTTTAAAAAACAACTGGCGCATCTGCAGGGCAAATGCAGCATCATAGATAATAGTATTTACTTCAAAGTTTAATTCAAAACTGCGGTAGTCCATATTGGCCGTGCCCACTACAGATAATTTGCTGTCGGTTATCATTGTTTTTGCATGCACAAATCCTTTTTGGTAGAGGTAAATTTCTACACCAGCATTCAGCAGGTCGTTATAATTACTTTTGGAAGCTGCATTTACAATTTTAGAATCGCAAATACCGGGCACCAGCAGTTTTACAGTAAGGCCACTTAAAGCTGCAATTCTTAAAGCATCAATAATACTATCGCCTGGAATAAAATATGGAGTAGTAATAAGAATCTCTTCTTTGGCTAAATAAATGGCCTGCAGAATAGAATATAAAACAGAAGGCTGCATAGAATCGGGTCCGCTGGATGCTACCTGCACATAACTGTTTTGCCCGGTAACCCCTGCATCTTTAAAATAATTTTCATCTGCATTCATTTGGGTACCGCAGCAAAAATTCCAATCCGTAATAAAAAGATATTGCAGGTAATAAACAGCCGGGCCATCTATTCTTATATGCGTATCCCGCCAATATAATTTATCCGCCTGTTTGCCTTTTTCATTATTTACATATTTATCACTCACATTAATACCGCCGGTAAAAGCAGTTTTTCCATCTATCAGCACTATTTTTCTATGGTTGCGGTAGTTGATTCTATTGGCCAGAATATAAAATCTTACTTTATGAAAAGGATATATTTCCACGCCTGCCTTTCGCATGCGTTGTTCTGTTTTCTTTTTAATTGTAGGGCTTCCAAAATCGTCGTAAATAAAACGAACTTTTACACCTTCGGTTGCTTTTTTTATAAGTAACTCTACCAGGGCAGTGCCGGTTTCATCATATTCGTAAATATAATATTCTATGTGAATGTGATGGGTAGCTTCTGCTATGGCCTTCATAAGCACCGGAAATTTTTGCTCTCCATTTACCAGCAGTTCTACCCGGTTGTTTCCGGTAAGCGGGCTACCCAGGTCCTTAATAAGCATAGAGGCCAGTTCTGTATTTTGATCGTCTGATTTATCTATCGCATTAATAGATACTTTATCATATTCGGCAATGCAACTTCTTAGCTGGTCAAGTATTTTATTATCCTGCACTTCTTTTTTACCATACCGCTTTTTTCTCCAGTAGTTAATACCAAAAGCAAGGTAAAAAAGTATTCCCAGCACAGGAATAAACAGGCAAAAAAGCAGGTAAGCCAAAGTTTTATTGGTACTGCGGGTTTCAAAAATAATGCGCAGGCATACTAAAATAAGTGTTGCTACATATATTATCACTGCTATTATAATCCAGCTCATTAAAATTTAATTAATTGTTTTTTACCTGCTTTTACTTTTGCTGTAATGTATCATTAAAAACCCGCAATGTTTATAAAATTAATTTGTGCCTGTTTTAAAATGAAACCAGTTTACTGGTAGTAGTTGTAAATTTTTAAACATGTGCTCAATGAAAATTTTTACACAGCCTGCTTTTAATTGAGCACTTAATTCCACACCAAATTTTTTTTTAAAGCTAATAAATAAATGGCATGCTTTTTAACCCTTAAAAAAGAAAAATTACTACTATGACAAATAATGAACAACTCACCGAAACATTAAATGACCTTGTAAGAATAAACAACGACAGGGTTACAGGTTATGAAAAAGCGTCGGATGAAACCAAAGATACCGATGTAGATCTGCAGGCTACTTTTTTAAAAATGGCAGACGAAAGCCGCACATATATTAAAGAATTGAATGACAAAATTCTGAGTCTTGGTGGCCAGTCATCTTCCGATACCACAACTGCCGGTAAAATTTACAGGGTGTGGATGGATGTAAAAAATACTTTCACCGGGGCAGACAGGGAATCTATTCTTGGTTCCTGCGAGTTTGGAGAAGATGCAGCACAGAAAGCTTATAACGAAGCCCTGGAATCTGATGCCGAAATGGATGCCACAACACGCCAGTTAATTATGGAGCAAAAAAACAGCTTAAAAAATTCTCATGACATTATAAAAAGATACAGAGATCTTCATGACGTATCTTAATAATTACTTCAATAACGTAGGAGTAATCATTGGCAGGTTCAAAATAACTCCAAAAGCCAATTTCTATTAAGAAATGCTAGAAAAGAATAAGCTTTTGTGATATACAAACGATATATACTATCATTTTAAGATTCAACAAAGAACTTGCCCGTGTTATTATAAATTTGGTTTTGGTTTTAAAAAAAGAGAGCACCATAATAATGGTGCTCTCTTTTTTTAAATAAATGGATAATTTATACCGATTGCCAGTAGTTTAAAAATTAGAAAAAAGTATATAACGCTTAGGGGTATTAAAAAACGCTTGAAATCATTTAAAATCTCAAAGCATGATGTACGGTCTATCGGGGAATTATAGAGATTATTTTTTAATTATTTGGCTAAAGCCGGCAACCGCAATTTGCATTACCACGCCTTTAAAGGCGTGGTAATGCAATGAAAATAGTAAGGGCTTTAGCCAAACTGCATTCGGTTAAAATTAATTCAAACAACTACTAATGAAGCCTGGATAATATTTTATACCAATGATGTACGGTTTAGCGGGGAGATATAGAGATTGGATTTTGTAGTTAGTGCAACCGATACCTGCCTACCGCATGCAGGTTTACCAAAAAGCAACGCCACAAAGGCCCTGCTTGAATTTCAGCCTTGCTTCATTGGCCTAAAATGAAATTCTGTTTGGTATTATCCCATTTTTTGCAAGAGTTTCATCAATACTTTTTCATCATTTGTGAGTGTACTCACATCGTCGTTTTCTTCTATACCATCAAGTTCATTTACATATGTTTCCAATTTATTGTCTTCATATAATTGTATAATGCCGGGATGAACATAATATTTTCTGCATACGGTACGGGTATTTCCAAGTTTTTGGCTTACATAATCCAGCAATTCATTTACACTCGCTTTAGTAGTTGTTTGCTGCAGGTTTACCTGCATATTTTTAAACGCCAGCAAGAAATGCAGGCAGCCTGCCCAGGTTCTAAAATCTTTGGCTGTAAAAGATTGATGGGTTATTTCTTTGATATAATTATTGAGCATGCCTGAGTCGATAGACTTTCTATTAGCCTCCTCATCATAATACTGAAAAAGTTCTTTGCCCGGCACATCCCGGCATTGTTTTACAATACCTGCCAGCTTACGGTTACTTATTTTTATAGAATGCTGAATACTTTTTTTTCCTTTAAAGGAAAATAAAATTTGTGCGCCTTCTACCTGCACATGTTTATCGTGCAGGGTAGAAAGGCCATGGGAGCCATTTAGTTTTTCGTACGTTGCATTTCCAATACGGATATACGTTCTTTCCATCAGGCTTATAACAGTAGCCAGCACTTTTTGCACACACAATTCTTTTAGTGCCAGGTCTTTTTCCAACTGCAACCGCAGGGCGG
>JBKJSJ010000175.1:0-6118 GCA_046595965.1 Ferruginibacter sp. | reverse complement strand
CCTGCAAAAGGAAACTACCGGCAGGTATTAAATGCTGCCAATGGCAGAGTATTTGAATGGGTGCAGCCCGATATTAATAACCAAAAAAGAGGCGATTGGGAACCCGTTACATTGTTGGTTACGCCTAAAAAACTGCAGGTGTTTACGGTGGGTGCCAGCTACCTGTTATCACCCAAAATAAAACTCATTACAGAAACTGCCATGAGTAATTATGATGTAAATCTTTTTTCCTCAAAAGATAAAACGAACGATAATGGCTTTGCAGCAAAATTTAGTTTGCAGGGGGATGATGCAAAAGTAAAACTGGCTGGCAAAAATTTAGTGATGCAAACTGCAGTAGGTTATGAGTATGTGCAAAGCAGGTTTAAACCATTAGAACGGCTGAGAAACATTGAATTTTTAAGAGACTGGAGTCTGCCTTATGACAGGCTTGCGGCAGATGAACAAATCAGTAATGCTGCAGTAAAAATAGGAGATAATAAAAGCAACTACCTTCGTTACGAGACCGTGAATTACAGGCGCAGCGATGATTTCAACGGATGGCTGCAGCGGCTACAGCATTATTCCCAATACAGGGGTTTTAAATTTACCAACCAGGTTTCCTATACAACCAGCAATGATAGTTTAACTAAAGGAACTTTTTTAAGGCCTGTTTTTGATATTAAAAAAGAATTAAAAAAATGGAAGCTTATGGAAACCGGTTTTAAATATACCGGGGAGCATAATCTTATCAAAAATAAAATTTCTGATACCCTTATCGCCACCAGCTTTGCATTTAATATTTACGAATGGTACCTGCGCAGCAATCAGCAAAAGCTAAATAAATGGGGCTTCACTTATTTTAGAAGAAATGATTTATTACCATCCGGCACTGCATTAAAGCCTGCAGATAAAAGCAACAACTTTAGTTTTTACACCGAATTAATGAAGAGCGAAAAGCACCAGTTAAAGTTTAATCTTTCTTACCGGGATCTGCAGGTAGAAAATGCTTTACTCAGCCGCCAAAAGGCCGACAATAGTATCCTTGGCCGCACAGAATATTATGTAAATAAATGGAAAGGATTTTTAATCGGAAATATATTGTACGAGTTGGGAAGCGGGCAGGAACAGCGTCGTGAATTTTCTTATGTAGAAGTGCCAGCAGGTCAGGGGCAGTTTACATGGATAGATTACAATGGCAATGGACTTTTAGAACTCAATGAATTTGAAGAAGCAAGGTTCCAGGATCAAAAAAAATACATCCGTGTTTTTTCTCCCTCCAATCAATATGTAAAAGCAAATTACCTGCAGTTTAATTACAGTTTTAGTTTAGATCCAAAAACCATTATCAATCCAGCAACCGCAAAAGGAATAAAAAAAATAATTTTAAAAAGTAATACAAGCTCTGCCCTACAGATTAATAAAAAAGCACTGAGCGATGGTAATTTTCTTTTTAATCCATTTGATAAAAAATTAGCAGATACCAGCCTCATTACCTTAACTTCTTTTATTTCCAATACTTATTTTTACAACCGAACCAGTTCCAGGTGGGGCTTGGAATTTACCCATAGTCATTCCTCTTCCAAGTCATTGTTGGCCTATGGTTTCGAGAGCAGGGCATTAGATAATCTTGCATCAAAAATCCGCATTAATTATAAAAAAAATATAGTAAGTAATTTTATCTTCAGGCAGTCTAATAATGTGCTCAATACCAGCTCCGCTAAATTTGACAACCGCAATTACAACATCATCAACTATTATGCAGAACCTAATATTTCTTACATCTACAAATCAAACCTCAGAGCCACGCTGGGTTATGTGCTCAGTAATAAAAGAAACCGGATAGACTCTATGGAGCAATCTAAAAACAATGCCATTAAAGCAGAAATAAAATACAATACGCTTGCCAACAGCAGCATTAACGCAAAATTTACTTTCGACCAGATTGCTTTTAAGGGATACTCCGGTGCTGCCAACACAACGGTGGGGTATATTTTATTGGATGGTTTGCAACCGGGTAAAAATTTTATTTGGAATATAGAATTCACCAAACGAATTGCAGGTAATATTGAAATGAGTATTAATTACGAAGGACGTAAACCGGCAGCTTCCCAAACAGTGCATATTGGCAGAGCTTCTGTAAGGGCACTCTTCTAAACAGGAAAAATAATTTTTATTACTGGAATTATTTTAAATGATTATTTCAATACCAATCAATCATTTTATGATGATAGTAGGATAGGTTATTGTAGCTTAAAAATATTTTATTTTAAGTCGAAATAGTTTTCAAAATTGATAAGATGAATGTATTAAAGACATTACCAAAAAATACAACAACGGGCAAGTAACAATTGTGTGGAAACCTGCCATTTATATTCAGTCTAAAATATGCTGGAATAAAGTAAATGGATTACCACAGGTTTTTAACCCCATGGAAAAACCATGGATAAAACCTGAAGCTGCCGGCACAGCGCAAATTATTGAACAGATAAAAAAATGCCCAAGTGGTGCTTTGAGTTATTTTATGAACCAAGATATTTAATTAAACCTTTCTGAAAATTGATTTCAATATATTATAATGTTAACTGACAGTTAGTGCAGTGTTTACAAAATCAATGCACATTATTAATTAAAAATCGTTATTGTTTTTCGGCTAAATAAAAATCGAATAATAAAGAATTATACTAACTTCCCGCTATGAAGCATTTCAAGTTTTATTCCAGGAAAGATATTTTATCGCTTACGAAAGTCCGTAAGTTTGAAACAAGGATTGGAGAAAGATTACAATGCCTGGCTCCCGATGCCGAATGGCCGCAGGTGCTGGCACATTCTACTGCTAAATATGTACTGCTGGGCATTCCGGAAGATATTGGTGTAAAAGCAAATCATGGAATGGGGGGAGCAGATACCAACTGGCTTCCTTTTCTGCACGATTTTTTAAATACACAAAGCAATGATTTTTTTACGGGCGAAAATGTTTTGCTGCTTGGGCATTTTGATTTTGGAGATATGAAATACCTCATAGAAAATAATGCTTACAACCCCGATGAATTAATAGATGCATATCGCCGTGCAGTAAATATCATTGATGAAGAAGTGGAAGATATGATGAAGATTATTGCATCCAGCAAAAAAATTCCTATTGTAATAGGCGGCGGACATAATAATTCTTATCCCATCATTAAAGGAGTAAGCAAAGGTTTACACAAAGCAGATTTAATACCACTTGCGCAAATTAACTGCATTAACCTGGATGCTCATACTGACTATAAATCTATGGAAGGCCGCCATAGCGGCAATGCATTCAGGTATGCAGAAGCAGATGGGTATATGGGAAAATATGCTATTATCGGGCTGCACGAAAATTATATTTCGCAAAATGTATTAACGGATATACACGCCAATCCATTTATTCAGTATTGCAGCTATGAAGATATTTTTATTCATGAAAAAAAGAATTTCATTCAGGCCATTGCACACGCCACAGGGTTTACAGAAGATACTTTTACTGGCATAGAACTGGATGTAGATTCTATTGAAGATGCACTTAGCAGTGCTTATACACCCAGCGGCATATCTGCATTGCAGGCCAGGCAATACATCAACTTTGCATCCACCGATGCTAAAGTAGCTTACCTGCATATATCCGAAGGAGCCAGCCAGTTAGCAGACGGAACAAAGGATGAAAAAACGGGCCGGTTGTTGAGTTACCTGGTTAGTGATTTTGTAAAAGCCAATGCTTCTCCATAATATTTTTTGCTAATTGAAAAGAGAAAAGGAAATATTTACGCCTCTTTTTCTACTTTTTTCTTGATGCGATTAGCTTAATTTCTCCTTTCATCTTTTATTAAAACAAAATGCCATTTCAATCGAAATGGCATTTTGTTTTATTTGTATTAATTTATTATGCCATTTTGATTTACAAAATTGTATTAAGGACTATTTTGTAAATCTTAAATGATATTATGCCGACAAAAATGAAATTGCACTATTTATTATCTAATGTCGGTATTATTATTCTGCAGCTTCCAGGTATTGTGCATAAGCATAACCTTCTTCTCCATCCTGGGTACGCACAAGCCACCACTGATCGTTGCTTCGGCTTACCAAAGTTATTACTTCGCCATGTGCAGCCTTGCCTACAATAGGTTGATCGGTGCCGGGACCTTTGCGGATATTGAGATTGCTGCTTTCTGTTACCACTTTTACTTTGGTTACAGCAGCATCCATGGCCACGTTGATGTTCATAATTAAATCGCCACCGGTAAAATTCGGATCTATCTTACCAAACGCATCCCACAACTGATCTTTTACAGCTCCGCTGGGAGCAGTACCATCAATGTATAAAACGCCATCCTGTTCTCTTACCTGTAAGTCTGATATTCCTGCTGCGGCCGCAGCATCTGTCAATGCTTTATATTTTTCTGATAATGCCATAATTTGGATCCTCCGTTTTTTATTTAATTATTAATTTGTTTTCAATTTTTTTAGGCTTCAGAGAATTTAAAGCCATCATTAATTTTGGAAGAGAAGCTTTGCTTATTTCCCCTGTAAGTGTTATTACCCCATCAGCTACTGTAGCAGTTATGCCGGGATAATCTTTGGTAGCATCTTTTACTGCACTCATTAAAGGATCGTCTGCAGCAATTACAACAGGGGCTGCCGGCATTGACGGAGCTGATACTGTTGTATTGTTTTGTACAGATTTTACACCTTTCATGCCTTTTACTGAAGTCTCCAAAGATGCTTTTGATGTTTCATCTGTAACTTCACCGCTAAGTGTGGCCACACCTTCGCTAACCATTACCATTACTCCTGAAGTAGCAGGATTTTCTTTCAGGCTTTTTTCAATAGATGCTTTTATGTCTGCATCTTTAGGCTTGCATCCCGTGAACATCAAACCGCCCACTAAAACTAAAGCAGGTAATACTTTTAAAATTTTCATTTGTTTGTTTTTTAGTGATAAATAAAGGAGTACATCAAATATAATGCTACAATGTTATGAGTATAATAATTTTTTAGAGGCACGTCAACCTGCCACCATCTACAGGCAAATTAATTCCATTAATATATGCTGCAGCAGGCGAAGCAAGAAATGCTACTGCTGCGCCAAACTCTTCGGGCCGGCCTATTCTTCCCAAAGGGATTTGTGCTTCAATAGATGCCAGTACCTGTTCTTTTGTTTGGCCGCTTTGTTTCATTTTTGAAGCAATAACATAATCGGCTCTGGCCGTTTGTGTAAAACCTGGTAACACATTATTTACAGTAATGCCATAGGATCCTAGTTCTGTAGCCAATGTTTTACTCCAGTTAGCCACTGCTGCACGAATGGTATTGCTTACACCAAGCCCTGCAATGGGTTCCTTTACTGAAGTAGAAATGATATTAATGATACGCCCATAACCTGCTGCTTTCATGCCGGGTACCAAAGCCTTTGTAAGAATATGATTGCATAACAAATGATTATTAAAAGCCTGCAGCATTTCATCTACGGTTGAATTCATTACAGTGCCGGCAGTAGGTCCGCCGGTATTGTTCACCAATATATTCGCAATATTGCCGCTCTCCAGAAACGGATTGATGGCCGCTATTACATGATTGCTGTCAGAAAAATCAGCTACAAGATATTTATGCGTTTGTCCTATGCTGTTATCAAGTGTAGCCACGGCTTCTTTTAGTTTTTCTTCATTGCGTGCCATCAATACCACATTAGTTCCGAGCAATGCCAGTTCTATTGCACTTGCATAACCTAACCCTTGTGTACTGCCGCAAACCACAGCGGTTTTTCCGCTTAAATCAAGATTCATTTTGTAAAAGTTTTTAATTAAGTATCCCAAATTAATATAATTTGCAATTCATCTGTTCATTTGCATATTTGTACATCTGCACATTTATTCATTAGCACATCAACAAATAAGCACATCAGCACAATTCTTTAAATCCCGTCTCTACCTTCAACTCTTCCACCACATTAAATATTATGGGGCATATAGCATAATGTACCAGTGTTCCAAATAAACGGTCCTTAAAATTATTTTTGTGCAGGTGAGGAAATTCCCTGCATTCTGTAAAGCGTTGTTCGTAAACGGTACAGATTGTATCTTCTAAAAAATGGCAGGGTATGGTATTAATAATCATT
>JBKJSJ010000454.1:0-3614 GCA_046595965.1 Ferruginibacter sp. | reverse complement strand
GACGATAACAACTGCTATGACCGCAGCCAGGAACCAAACACTTACGCAGCATATTAAAGCTTACAGCAGCCGGCTGCTGGGCTTTATAAAAAAACGCATCAGCAATAACGAGGATGCTGAAGATATTTTGCAGGAAGTATTTTACCAGTTTGCAGGGAATGCCGAACCGATAGAACAGTTAACCGGCTGGCTGTTTGCCGTGGCAAGGAATAAGATCACCGACCGCTACCGAAAGCAGGTGCTGCCGCTCATAGACGACCTGCAGCCTGCCGGTGGCGATGATGAAGACAGCTTTAATTGGAAGGACTTGCTGGCATCTACCGGAGACTCGCCGGAAACAACTTACCTGCGCAACTTATTTTGGGAAGAGCTGCAGCTTACCTTAAATGATCTGCCAGTAGAACAAAGCACTGTTTTTATTCAGCACGAAATGGAGGGTGTTTCTTTTAAAGAAATTTCGGGGGCTACAGGGGTGAGCGTAGCCACGCTCATTAGCCGCAAGCGGTATGCAGTGTTGCTTTTAAGAGAGCGGCTGCAGGGGTTGAAGGATGAGTTGATGCATTACTGAGGGGGATGGAAAAGGTGGAAGTTTGGAGTTGTGAGATGAAGATTAAAAAGAAAATATAGAGGGAGGCAAGAACAATAGTGTGGCGTTTGTTTCATTTGCTGTGCAAATGCATTTTGCCACAAAGACATTAAGTAAAATGCTTCGCATTTTTATTTTTCAACGAAAAATTCCTTTGTGTCTTTGTGGCTATTAATCCAACATGCCGAAGGCATCATAAAAGTGGAATTAATTCGGGAGTTACAAATAAGGGTAATCTAAATTGCCAGATACAAATGGCAGGGGGTAAAATTTAAGCACTAAAATAAAAAACATGAAATGGATATGTATGAAGATACGCTCTTTCTTTAGCAAAGAGGAATGGCTGGTTTTGGCGGATTAATAAAACCAGCGGCGTGTAAAAAAAATGAGTAACATCAAAATTATAACAACAAAAAAATTATAAAATGGAAAAAAGATTTAAAGCAAAAAAATTATTAATGATCATCCCGTTGGTAATACTGGGCATAGGAGTTTTTGGACTTGTGGTAATGAATTTGTGGAATGCAATATTACCAGCCGTGCTGGGTGTAAAAGCCATCAGCTTTATGCAGGCACTGGGCATACTGCTGCTTAGTAAAATATTGTTTGGCGGCTTTGGCGGTGGCCGGGGCGGCATGGGCCAAAGGAGGCAGCAATGGAAACAGCAAATGGAGGAGAAATTAAGTTTGATGAACCCAGAAGAACGGGAAAAATTTAAAGCAGAATGGAAGAACCGCTGCGGCGGCAGGTGGCGGCCATTTGAGAAGGATGTTGCGGCAGCAGAATAATTTTCGCTTATGCTGACCGAAGTCTCCTCCCCATGAGAACAGGCTTTTTAAAACCTATTTTGCGATCACCCATTAATAACAACATTTATGCAGGTACTCGTTTTTAAAACTAATCTTACCAATATCCGTCATGTGCGCAAAGTGGAAACTTTCCTGGAAGTGCATCCGCACATTCAGCGTTGGAATGTTGACCTGAAAGACTGCGACAATATCCTCCGCATTGAAACGGAACAACTGCAGCCGGTGGAAGTAGAAAAAATATTATTGAAGGCAGGCTATTATTGTGAAGTGTTGTGAGGAGTGGATGGTGTGGCTACCCGCTTCGGGCATTAGCAATTATGTGTTAATAAATGTAGGCGCAATATTCAATTTGCATGCCTGGCTCCAAAGGAGCCACCTTGAATTGGAGGCCATCAAATTAAAATGTATTGGGGGCTATTCAAAACCTATGATTACTATTTAAAAAAATAAATCGTTTATATAATTCGCATAGTACAAATCGTCCCACTGGGACGAAGGGTTGCACTTAATTTACTGTGGGGAAATGATTTTTTTTTAACAGCCGCAACCTGGATGTTTGTATTACCAAGCTGCGCAGTTATTTAAAAGAAAATCCTTCGCTGGAAATTATTACCATCAAAGGAGTGGGCTACAGGTTTGCAGCCTTGTAAAAAAAAGGTATTATTAATTTAACGCTGTTCCTGAATTGTAAAGAAAAATACAGTTTTGTTGGTAAGAGCCGTTAAATTATTTACCTGATAAAAATCATTCCTTCTGCTGCTCTTCCTCATTTTATGTTGCTTAAAAACAAATAGATTCGTATAAAAATTAAACGTATGGAAAAACACGATTTGCTGCATGATTTTCCTGAACACAGGGATAAGATACTGGCACTGCAAAAACAAAGCAACCGATTTAGAAAACTGGCCGAAGACTACCACCTGGCAGACCAGCATATACACCGTATTGAAGAAGGCATAGAACCCACTACAGACGATCACCTGAATGAGCTTAGAATGAAAAGGGTGAATTTAAAAGATCACTTATACAAGATGTTGATCTAAGAAGGAGAAATGATATTTTATTATTCCGGAGCTTTTTGAGCATGCCTGCACTATTGATGTTAACCTTAGTAGAAACTTGATTAAGTTATCCTGTTAACCTTCTTCCCTTATTCTTAATTAAATATGTTTGAGGCCTTTTAAAAAAATAATCTATTAACGTTTTCCAATACCAATTTGATTTATAAATTAGCTCAATACTTCAGGTCGGCATTTACCAAACCCTACCGTACAAAAGCTATGCTAAATTTTAACCACCACACATTGGCCTAAAATGAAATTCCGTTTGATATAATAGTCACCTATATTTTTTCTACTTAGGGCTTCTTATACAATTTGCTAATAGAGCACATAGATTTTGTAATTTTTTTGGGAGAAAAATAAAGCAAAAAAAATTCAATTATAGCATTTCAAAAAATTAAACAGCCTGATTGAGCCACAGAAAAACCATCTGCCTAAAATACCTTAATTTTCCGCAAATACGAGCTCCTACAAAAGGGCTGAATAAAGGCATCTATGAAAAAAATAACAGACAGTTGGTATAAAAACAAAACATGGAATGGGGATGTAGACAGCCGTTTTGAAAAGCAACTCAGGTACACCCGCAACGGCACGCACAAAGCCGAATATTTACAAATACAGGGTTGCTTATTGCTGGAAAATCCGGCAGAAAATATACAGGAAGTAGGCCAGGTATTGTTATCCCGGCTTTTTGAAGATCATCCTAAGGAGTATTGCCAGGTATTAACGGCGCAGGAAAAACTGGGCGATTATTTTTTTAAAAAACAGCAATATGAAAAAGCGGCTGGTTATTTTAAAATTGTAACAGCGTATTGTGCGCAGCAGCAGAGCAGGACCAACACCAGTTTAATGACCGATTTAAAATGGGCAGATACTATTTTAAAAATGAACCGGGTAGATTGTTTGGAAGAAGCCTTTCAATTGGTTATCCATTATCCTGTTTCGCTTTTAAAATTAAATGAACAAAAATTTTATTATGCAGAACTGGGTGCACTTATCTGCGATAAGATGTATAAAATAACAGCAGCAAAAGAATTTGCTGCGCAGGCATTAATGCTGGCCAGAACAGTAATGGCTTTGGCTGTTAAAAATAATAAAGTGCTTATAGCTGAAAACCAGCTGCAGAAGCTGGCTTTAATTTTAGAGGCTAATGAAACT
>JBKJSJ010000219.1:0-5910 GCA_046595965.1 Ferruginibacter sp. | reverse complement strand
TTTTTTATGATACAGATCTTTATGCTTCCCGCTCTCGTATATTTTTTTTGGTGGATGCGCAAAGTATTTGCAAATGAGCATGCCGCCAATTTTAAAAACACCATGACCATGAATCTGATTGGATCGCTTTGTACTAATGCAGCTTTTATGAGCATATTAATAAAAGAACAATTTTGAGTAAGATAACTTCTATTGCTACACGTACTCCCCATTACGCACACACGCAGCAAAACCTTTTTAGTTTTGCAGATGCTGTTTATTGTAATAACCCGACAGAAAGCCGTAAACTAAAATTTTTGTACCGCCAAAGTGGTATTGATAAAAGATATTCTGTGCTACCCGATTTTAGTGCAGTACCTGCAGAACGTACGTTTTTTAGTGACCGTGCCGATCTGGAACCTTTTCCTTCTTTAGAAAAAAGAATGAATTGTTTTAATGAAGAATCTGTAAAGCTTTCTGTAAAAGCTGTTGAAGATTGTATAAAAGAAAAAATAAATGCTGCCGAAATTACGCATCTTATAACAGTAAGTTGCACCGGTATGAGTGCTCCAGGCCTGGATCTGCAGATAATGGAAGCCATGAACCTTTCGCCTAACCTACAGCGCACTTCGGTAAATTTTATGGGTTGCTATGCTGCTATACATGGATTAAAACTTGCACACGCATTCTGCCGCACACAGCCCAATGCCAATATAATAGTCGTTTGCACAGAATTATGTACGCTCCATTTTCAAAAAGAAATTACGCTCAATAACATGATGTCGTCGCTTTTATTTTCGGATGGATGTGCTGCCATGCTGGTACAGAATAATAGCAGCCACCGGGGATTTAATCTCACACACTTTTTTTCGCAGGTAGCATTTAAAGGTAAATCAGATATGGCCTGGCAATTATCGGGCAAAGGATTTTTAATGACGTTAACCGGTTATATACCCGAACTGATAAAAGAAGATTTTGACGGGCTCGTTTCTAATGCATTATCATCTGCAGGCAAAACTAAAAAAGACATTACTCATTGGTGCATACATCCTGGAGGAAAAAAAATACTGCAGGTAATTGCAGAAAGTTTACAATTGCAACCAGATGATCTTAAACATTCCTATGCCATTTTAAAAGATTATGGCAACATGAGTTCAGCAAGCATTGTATTTGTTTTAAAAAAAATGATGCAAGAACTGGAAGAGAACAATACAGGCACTGCACAGGTATTTGGTGCAGCATTTGGCCCGGGCCTTACCATGGAAACCTTTATGGCATCTTATGATTAATTTACAAACCAGATCCCCTCAAAAAGAATTGCTGGATGCAGCAAATATCCCATTTGCTGATATAAAAAAAAATATGGAGGAACTGGATCAAATCAATAGCTTGTTGGGAGGCCATGCAATAACGTTAAAGGGTTTGTCTTCTTTTCTTTCTGCAAAACCTGCACAACTTTCTGTTTGCGAAATTGGCTGTGGCGGTGGAGATAATCTAAGGATTATTCATCATTATTGTATAAAAAATAATATCAACCCACAATTAACCGGTATTGATATAAAACAAGCATGTATAGATTATGCGGCAGAAAGAAACGCACCACTAAATGCACAATGGATTTGCAGCGATTACAGCTTGGTTGATTTTACAAACAATCCACCTGATATTATTTTCTCTTCACTCTTCTGTCATCATTTTAATTTTAATGAACTGGTAAAAATGATTTTGTGGATGAAAGAAAACAGCCAGTCAGGATTTTTTATCAATGATCTGCACCGTCATCCTTTAGCATATTATTCTATTAAATGGATTACAAAAATATTCTCCCGGTCTTACCTCGTTAAAAATGATGCCCCGCTTTCTGTGGCCCGTGGTTTTACTAAAACAGACTGGCAGCAAATATTTTTAAAAGCAGGTATAAAAAATTATTCCATTCGCTGGAAATGGGCTTTCAGGTATTTAATTGTTTATAAAAAATGAGTGATGCAGCACTATACGATACTGCCATCATTGGTGGAGGCCTGGCCGGTCTCTGCCTTTCCATTCAATTAGCAAAAAAAGGAACCCGTGTTATTTTATTTGAAAAAGAAACCTATCCCTTTCACAAGGTTTGCGGAGAATATATCAGTATGGAAAGTTGGCCCTTTCTGCAGAGCCTGGGCTTACCCCTGCAGCAAATGAATTTACCAATAATAAAAAACCTGCTGGTTACAGCCCCCGATGGCACTGCATTGCATCATGTTTTGCCCTTAGGAGGTTTTGGTATAAGCCGCTACACACTGGATGCAATGCTAAAAGAAATTGCTATAGAATCGGGCGTTTTAGTATATGAAAATTGTAAGGTAAACGATGTGCAATTTTTAAAAGAACAGTTTACCATTTACACCAGCAAGGGTAATTTTACCAGCCTGGTTTGTTGCGGCAGTTATGGAAAAAAAGCAAACCTCGATGTAAAATGGAAAAGAGCTTTTACGCTCAATGCATCCAGGAAATTAAACCAATTTGTAGGAATTAAGTATCACATACAAACTGATTTTTCTGCAGATACCATTGCCCTGCATAATTTTAAAAATGGGTATTGTGGTATCTCAAAAATAGAAGGAGACAAATATTGCCTTTGTTATCTTACGCATGCAGGCAACCTTAAAGAAAGTGATCAGTCCATTGAAAAAATGGAGGAACAAATTTTAAGTGAAAATCCTTTTCTTAAAACCATTTTTGAAAACAGTAAAAAACTTTTCACACAACCCGTTTCCATTTCGCAGATAAGTTTTTTACAAAAAACACAGGTAGAAGATCATGTGTTGATGCTGGGAGATGCTGCAGGCATGATAGCACCGCTCTGTGGCAATGGTATGAGTATGGCTATGCATGCTTCCAAAATTGCAGCAGGACACCTGCAGTTGTTCCTGCAAAAAAAAGTGACCAGGAAGCAGATGGAAAGTAATTATGTAAAAGAATGGAAGCATCATTTTGCAAACCGCCTCAGGGTGGGCCGCACCATTCAATTTTTTTTTGGTAAGAAATGGGGTACAAATTTTTTTATTCGCTTCATGAAAAAAATGCCTTCTCTTACTAACTGGCTTATTAGCCAAACACATGGCAAAGCTTTTTAATTTCAGCCGGGTGAAATGATTTTTTAAAATATATACCGTGCATTCCGCATCCCTCACAAATGTTTGTTTACTTTGTTTTATAAATTTATTTGTATGCATGTACCAACAATGGCAGAATTAATGGCCAATGGCCAGCAGCCGGAAGTGTTGTTCTGGGTAGGCTGTGCCGGCAGTTTCGATCAGCGGGCACAAAAAATAACCAAAGCCTTTGTAACCATCCTTGATAAAGTAGGAATAAAATATGCCATATTGGGAAAAGAGGAAATGTGTACAGGCGACCCTGCCCGCCGTGCAGGCAATGAATTTATGTTCCAGATGATGGCCTACCAAAACGTACAGATACTGAATGGCTATGGCATAAAAAAAATAGTAACGGCCTGCCCGCATTGTTTTAATATTTTAAAAAACGAGTATCCCGAACTGGGTGGCACTTATGAAGTGATTCATCATGCTACTTTTTTGCAGCAACTGATAGATGAAGGAAAAATAAAATTGAAGGAAGACGGAGTTTTTAAGGGCAAAAAAATTACTTACCACGACAGTTGCTACCTCGGCCGTGCCAATAATATTTATGAAGCTCCCCGCAAAGTGCTGGAAGCAATGGACGTGGCACTGGTGGAAATGAAACGTTGCCGCAGCAATGGTCTCTGTTGTGGTGCGGGCGGTGCGCAAATGTTTAAAGAAGAAGAAAAAGGAAGCATTCGCATAAACATTGAACGAAGCAACGAAGCCCTGGCAACCGGCGCATCTGTAATAGCTGCTGCCTGCCCTTTCTGTAATACCATGCTGAGTGATGGTGTAAAGAACAGTGAAAAAGAAGATGATGTAGCCGTGCTGGATATTGCCGAGCTGGTGGCGGCAAGTATGTAAACGAATAAAGGTTAAAGATGCGCAAGCCTTAAAAGTTGCTGAACCGCTTAACCTTTTGAACCTCCTGAATTTTTTAAACTTTTTAAGATGGACTTGGATATACAACAACATTTGCCCCATGATTTTAATGCATCATCCAGAGTATGGATATACCAGAGCAGCCGCTTGTTTTTAATAAGCGAAGCATTGGAGATGGAAGATATGCTGCAGCAGTTTGTTACAAACTGGAAGAGTCATGGCGCACCCGTAAAAGGTTTTGCTAATTTATTTTTTGGCCGCTTCATAGTGCTCATGGCCGATGAAACGGCCACTGGCGTGAGCGGATGCAGCACCGACAGTTCTGTTCACATCATTAAAGCCATAGAAAAAAAATACAATACAGAATTGTTTAACCGCCAATTGCTCTGCTTTGTTATAAAAGACAAAATAGAACAACTCCCCCTTTCGCAGGTTCAATATGCCATTGACAATAACTTTATAGATGAAAACATTTTGTATTTTGATAATACCATTACTACTAAAAAGCAATTAGAAACAGAATGGATAATTCCTACAGGGCATAGTTGGCTGAGTAAAATGTTTAAGGCCGTTTAAGTTCGAATGTGAAATGTTCAATATCGAATTTTTTATAAAGAAATATATTTTTAGTGTGGTAGTTTATTGCAAGCCGAAAAAAGCCGCCCAATTTCCCATTTGCTCTTATTTCTTCTTCTTTTTAAAATTATACCCCACAGCAATTTTATAATTGCGGCTGTTGCTCATACTATAGGTTTCCAGGTTATAATTGGGACCCTGTATAAAATTTTTGTTCTGCTGCTGGCGAAATGGATCTACTACATTTAAACTGATACTGAGATTTTTCTGAAAGAATTTTTGTTGTACACCCAGGTTCATACTAAGATTATTGCGCACCGTTCCCTGTGGGTTTGCAAACCTGTGATATGTAAAATTTCCGGTAAAATTTAAAAGCGTATTCCACTGATAATTTCCATTTAAAGTAGCATTGAGCGACCCACCACTCCGGTACCGGTTTACCTTTCGGTCATGGGCACCGTAAGCATTGTAAGTGTAGCCGGCACTGCTGTTAAGCTTCAGTTTCTTTCCTATGTTTACGCCACCCCATGCACTGGTTTCATACTCTTTTCGGCCACTCAGGTTTTGCCAACTGGTAAAGGTTTTTCCATCGGGCTGCAGGGTACGGATGGCACTGTATATCTGCTGCAGTACATTATATCCAACAGAAAAATTAATGTTGAATTTTTTATTCCAGTAACCAGAAATGCCATCAAAATTATCGGAGTAATAAGGCTGCAGGTAAGGATTACCAAAACGGGTATTATAAGGATCAGTATAATCTACCGAAGGATTGAGCTGGAAAATGCCCGGGCGCTGAATACTGCGCTTATAGCTAGCCGTTAGGGTATATCCTTTCTGCCATTTACGGGTAATATTGGCATAAGGTAAAGTGCTGAAATAACTGTTTACAAAATGGTTTGGGTTGTTTGCAATATTAAAGGATGTGTGGGCATATTCCTGCTGCAATCCTACATTGGCAAAAAAATCTTTTTTAAAGAGATAGCGTAGTGCAGCCCTGGAAGTAAATACATCCTGGTAAAATTTAAAGTCATTACTTAACAGGTCGTTTTGTATCAGCAGGTTTTCTGGCTTTTTCATAAAGGAAGTAAACAACTGGTTTTGGGTATTACTATTAATCATTGTACTGCCAAAACTCAGTTGTGTCTTTTTATCTTTTAGCGGCTTATCATAATTAATGCTCAGCGAAAGCGTCTGATTTTGGATGCGTGTATTTTGCTCCTGTGTAGAATCGGATCCATTAAAGTTTCCATCGGGTTGCAGGTACTGTTGATAAAATTGCCGGTTATTGGTACTCCTGCTCCATGCAGCACCTGCTATTATTCTTAACTGCTCGCCGGGAGTTTTCCCT
>JBKJSJ010000432.1:0-2845 GCA_046595965.1 Ferruginibacter sp. | reverse complement strand
GGTTGATAAGGAATATGCTCCACTACTTTAGCTTCTTCATATTCTGGTTTTGCTGCGGGGGCTGCTGCAGGTTGGGCTGTTACTACTGTTTCTGCGCCACTGGTATTTATCCTGGCTATTACAGTACCAATAGGTACTACATCATTTTCTTTAAATAAAATTTCTGCTAAAGTGCCTTCGGCAGTAGATGGAACTTCACTGTCCACTTTGTCTGTTGCTATATCGAGTAGCGTTTCGTCCTGGGCAACTTTATCACCTGGGTTTTTGTGCCATTTTAAAATGGTGGCTTCCATGATACTTTCACCTAATTTGGGCATTACCAGATCAACTAAACTCATACGGCTATATTATATTGAGTGATGTGTAATTTAAAGGGCAAATGTAACTAAATAAGTCATTGGGGCAATGGGGCATTAAGTCATTGGTCAATTAGTCATTGAGTCATTAAGACAATGATATAAAAATAAAAAAGGTGTAGCTGCAAAATTATTAATTAATAATACTTAATTATTTTGGCCAATGACCAATCACTTGATCAGCATTTACAAATGAAATTTAATGTTTGCTGTAAAAAAAAACCTGCCTGGTTTTTAAAACTGGCAGGGAAATAAAACAGCAATGAAAAAATGATGCTCCAAAAATTTACTTATTTATTTTGAACTCAGGTCTTTTCTAATAAAAAGCATTTCGCTCCAGCGATTTTCTATCGCATTGGAATAATCTGCCAAATATTGTGTCCATGATCCTGCTCCATTGATCGCATCATATCTTTCTGGCATAGGTTTACGAAAATTTTCGCCCAATTCTTTTAATCCGCCTTTAAGCCTTGTAACGGTAGTAAACTGCGGAGCACCCGAATTAGAAGCTCGGTAAACCGCCACCGATTCATTGGATGCCACCCAAACATTTTTCATTTTCTTTACCAGTTCGGTGGCCATATTTACCATGCCTGGCTTGGGATACATGTGGGTAATAACAATCTTATCAGTGTAATCAGTAATGGCTACATTACTCAGTTCTGCACTGTATTCAGCATAACCGGAAGAACCCCTGTCTAATATAAAAGGAGTTACATTCTTTGCCCAGTCTGCAGTGTGTGCTGCACTCAGGTCTCCACGTTTGTCAAACTGCTCCCAGCTTAGCGGCCCTTCCACTATATGAAATCCGCCGGCATCAGGGCCGGATTCAATTGATAATACCCGCCACTTCCAATCGCCCGTGTGATACTTTTGTGCATGGGCTGCAAAGGCTTTCTCAAACTCCAGTGATTTGTCTGTTTTGGGAAATACTCTAAAGGTGCTTACAACATTGCTCTGACTTATGCCCATTGTAGGGATAAGCAAAAAGAAAAGAAAAATCTTTTTCATTTTTAATTAATTTAAAAGTTAAATAAAAGAGGATAATAGTTTAAATAGGCAACGATGCAAGAAGAAAAATAGAAAAGAAAATCCGCAATTCAAAGAAAAAACAAAATGTATTGAAAGTTTGCAATAACTGCTATACATTTTTAAATGGCCCCGTTTTTAATGCATTACTTTTTTAAAACGGTACAAAGCTTGCAGCAATAGTATTGTTTGCAGAAATAAACAGTTTTTACAATTTTATAAGAGTTATAAAAAGATTGCATTTTTAATCATACAGCAATACTACCGCCATTCGATGTTACTTATCAGCATTGATCTTTATAACAGTAAAAGTGTAACTGTTACTAATTGGGCAATTAAATACACAACAAAAAAATGTAATAATGAAAGTAGAAATATGGTCGGATATTATTTGTCCATTTTGTTATATCGGCAAAAGAAAATTTGAAACAGCCCTCCTCAATTTTGAAGAAAAAGAAAAGGTAGAAATTCTGTGGCGGAGTTTTCAGTTAGATCCACAGTTAAAG
The DNA here is from genome assembly GCA_046595965.1 of Ferruginibacter sp. Taxonomy (GTDB): domain Bacteria; phylum Bacteroidota; class Bacteroidia; order Chitinophagales; family Chitinophagaceae; genus Ferruginibacter. The sequence goes on along the minus strand of JBKJSJ010000432.1, from coordinate 954 downwards.
CAGGTGCCACAGCAATCGGTGCATGAATACCTTGCTATAAGAAAAGGGGTAACTACAGCAGCAGGAAAAGCTATGAATGATTCCATGACTGCGGCCGCCAGGGATGTAGGATTATTATACGATCTTGATCATGCAGTGGTAAATAATACTTTAAATGCCCACCGTCTTTCTCATTTGGCTAACAATTATGGCTTACAAAATGAAATAGAGGAAGCATTGTTTGCAGCTTATTTTATAAATGGCCAGGATATTGGAGATCTTAAAGTATTAATAGAAATTGGTGTGGCTGCAGGACTTAAGGAAATAGAAATAAAAAAAATGTATGAAACAGACGAGTTTATAAAAGAAGTAGAATCAGATATGAACACAGCTAAAGTTCTGGGAGTGCAGGGGGTACCTTTTTATGTTTTCAATAATAAATATTCAGTATCCGGCGCACAATCTGTAACTGTGTTTCAGCAAGCACTGGAACAAATATGGAGCGAAGAAAAACCAGCGCTGCAGGATGAAACTGCAGGCTATTGTACACCCGAAGGCATTTGTAAATAGTTGCTCTTACCAATATTGATGATCCTTGAGTAAAAAATAATTTCTAATTATAAAAAAATATAAATGAAAATACTACTTGTGCTCACTTCGCATAGCGAGTTGGGAAATACCGGGCTTAAAACTGGTTTTTGGATAGAAGAGTTTGCCGCTCCTTATTACGTTTTCCAGGAGGCTGGGGCATCCATTACGATTGCTTCGCCCAAAGGCGGCCAGCCGCCTATTGATCCAAAGAGTGATGAGCCCGCCAGTCAAACACAAGCTACCATTCGTTTTAAGGCAGATAAGACCCTGCAGCAATTACTGGCAAATACCAAAAAATTGGCTGATGTTTCTGCAGATGATTTTGATGCGGTATTTTATCCCGGCGGGCACGGGCCTATGTGGGATTTAACCAACGATGCAGAT
>JBKJSJ010000421.1:0-7376 GCA_046595965.1 Ferruginibacter sp. | reverse complement strand
GGCTATTTGCTGTTAGCAATGAGCTTTAGGCAATACTGCCCAGGTTATCAGCTAAAAGTTAAAAGTCAACAGCTTAATAACAATGAATATTCGCAACATCGCCATCATTGCCCACGTAGATCATGGCAAAACAACACTTGTAGATAAGATTTTACACGCTACCCAGGTATTTAGAGATAACCAGGAAACCGGTGAATTGATCATGGACAGCAATGACCTGGAAAGAGAACGTGGTATTACCATCTTTAGTAAAAACATATCCGTTAATTATAAAGACGTTAAGGTAAACGTAATAGATACTCCCGGTCACTCGGATTTTGGTGGCGAGGTAGAAAGAGTATTAAAAATGGCAGACGGTGTATTGCTTTTGGTAGATGCCTTTGAAGGCCCAATGCCTCAAACCCGTTTTGTTTTGCAAAAAGCATTGGCATTGGGGTTGCACCCAATTGTCGTAATTAATAAAGTAGATAAACCTAACTGCCGCCCCGATGAAGTACACGATGCAGTTTTTGAATTATTCTTTAACCTGGATGCTACAGAAGAACAATTAGATTTCCCCACAATTTATGGAAGTAGCAAGAATGGGTGGATGAATACATCTATAACCGAAACCGATAATATTTTTCCTTTGATGGATGCTATATTGGAATTTGTGCCAGAGCCTACGGTAAACGAAGGTCCTTCTCAAATGCAGATAACCTCATTGGATTATTCTTCTTTTTTGGGTAGAATAGCAGTGGGTAAAGTAGCCCGTGGCAGCATTAAAGAAAATCAGCAGATTGCTTTATTACAGGCCGATGGTACCAATAAAAGAATGAAGATAAAGGAACTTTATGTGTTTGAAGGAATGGGCAAAAAGAAAGTAACCGAAGTTTTTGCAGGAGATATATGTGCTGTGGTAGGCCTGGAGAATTTTAATATAGGTGATACCATTGCCGATATAGATAATCCCGAAGCATTGCCAACAATAAGTGTGGATGAACCTACCATGAGTATGTTGTTTGGTATTAATAACTCTCCGTTCTTTGGTAAAGAAGGAAAGTTTGTAACGAGCCGCCACCTTCGGGACCGTTTAATGAAAGAAACAGAAAAAAACCTGGCACTTAGGGTAGAAGACAGTGACAGTGCAGACAGTTTTAATGTATTTGGTCGTGGTATTCTGCACCTGGGCATCTTAATAGAAACTATGCGCAGAGAAGGTTTTGAACTCACGATTGGCCAGCCACAGGTTTTGGTAAAACAAATTAATGGTGCCAAACATGAACCCTATGAAGTATTGGTAGTAGATGTACCTGCTGAGTATAGTGGAAAAGTGATAGACCTGGTTACACAGCGCAAAGGCGAAATGCTGGTAATGGAAACCAAAGGCGAAATGCAGCATCTTGAATTTGATATTCCGTCAAGAGGATTGATAGGATTGAGAAGCAATATGCTTACCAACACTGCAGGTGAGGCCGTAATGGCGCACCGTTTTCATGAATACAAGCCATGGAAAGGGCCTATTCCCGGACGCAGCAACGGTGTTTTAATAAGTAAATCAACAGAAAAAACAACCGGGTATTCGATAGATAAATTACAGGACAGGGGACGCTTTTTTGTAGATCCCGGACAGGATGTGTACACCGGGCAGATTATTGCCGAGCATATTAAGCCAGGCGATTTGGTGGTAAATGCTACTGAACCCAAAAAGCTTACCAACCACCGTGCAAGCGGCAGCGACGATGCATCTAAAGCAGCACCGAAAATTTTAATGAGCCTGGAAGAATGTATGGAATATATTCAGCAGGATGAGTGCATTGAAGTAACGCCTAAAAGTGTTCGTTTACGAAAAGTTATTTTAAACGAAGATGACCGCAAGCGGGTGAGCAAATCAATGACGCAGGAATTGGCTTAATGATATTTTTTAGCAATAAAGACAAAAATCCGCTCTTTCCTGAGCGGATTTATTTGTTAATTACGTCAGTATACTGACTGTATTTATATTAATTCCGTCAGTTAATTGACTGTATTTACATTAATTCAGTCAGTATATGTATAAAGGGTTATATTTGTATCAATGATACAAAGGGCAATATACCAAGCTATTAAAGAAAATATTGGCAAACAAAAAGTTAGCATATTGCTGGGCGCCAGGCGTGTGGGTAAGACAAATCTTTTAAAACAAATAAAGGAAAACATCGGTGAAAAATGCCTATGGTTGAACGGGGAAGATGAAACAGTTTCCAATGCATTGCAAGAAAGAACCATTGCCAATTACACAAGATTATTACAGGGCTATCAACTGCTAATTATTGATGAAGCGCAATACATAAAAGATATAGGCAGAAAGGTAAAACTAATGATAGATGAAATAGAACCTTTGCATATTATCTTAACGGGTTCCAGCGCTTTTGATCTGCAACAGGCAAGTGAACCCTTAGTGGGAAGAACCCTTACCTATAACCTGTATCCTATAGCACAAATGGAACTGGCCAAAAACGAAAACCTAATTGAAACCAGGCAATTGCTGGATGAAAGATTAATTTTTGGAGGATACCCAGAAGTCATCCTTTTACCAAGCCTGGCAGAAAAACAACAATACCTTTCAGAGCTCATCAATACTTATTTATTAAAAGATATACTGGCATTAGAAAACATTAAAAATTCACAAAAAATAAAAGACCTGTTGGTTTTATTGGCTTATCAACTTGGGGCAGAAGTATCAGTGGATGAATTGGGGCGAAAACTCGGCTTAAGTAAAAATACCGTAGGCAGGTATCTTGATTTGTTATCAAAAGTCTTTGTGATTTACAAGCGGGGTGGCTATAGCAGGAACCTGCGAAAAGAAATTGTGAAAAGTAACCGCTGGTATTTTTCTGATAATGGAGTAAGAAATGCTCTGATCAATAATTTTAATTTATTGGCAGCAAGGCAGGATATTGGGATGCTTTGGGAAAATTATATCATTTCTGAAAGAACAAAATTTAATTCATACAGCGCAAGAAATATGAATAGTTATTTTTGGCGTACTTACGACCAGCAGGAAATAGATCTTATTGAAGAAAAAAATGCTGGCATCCAAGCTTTTGAATTTAAATGGAAAGAAGAAAACATTAAGGTTCCTGCTGCATTTGCAAAAGCATATCCCGATGTAGCTTTTAAAACCATAACTTCTAACAATTATTTAGATTTTATCAGTTAAGCTCACAGCATTAATCAGTATTTTTGCAATATGAAAAAGGGATTGTTTCTTTTAGTGGTTCTCATGATTGGTTTATACCTGGGTGCAGATGCACAATGTGCTATGTGTACCAAAACAGCTTCGCAAATGGGAGAAAAACCTGCATTGGGTATGAACCAGGGAATATTATACCTTATGGGAATGCCTTTTGTTATTGTGGGAGTTATTGCATACAGGTGGTGGAAAAGTCAATCTGCAGAAGAGTAAAAAGGTTATTCATATTTTTCAATAAAGCGGTAAAGATTAAAATTATCCCCGGCTTTTTCAATTTCATTTTTAATATCTTCTTTTCTCACATCTTTCATTCTTTTATTTTTTATAAGATGAAATGCTTTTTCTGCCAGCAGCCAGTTTTTACGGTGGATGTTTTGTGTGCTTTGATGATTTTCAATTTTTTCTTTTAGTTCGATTATGCCTTCTTTTTGTGAAGCCACTGTTTTTATAACCGCAATCTCCACTTCATGTTTATGAAAAGCCGGTGCTAACATTTGCCGCAGGTTTTTTACAAAATTATCTGCGCCTGGTCTGTCAGCTTTATTCACCACAAAAATATCCGCAATTTCCATCAAGCCTGCTTTCATGGTTTGTATTTCATCTCCACCTTCGGGCACAAGTAACACCACGGTAGTATCTGCAAGGCCTGCAATTTCTATTTCACTCTGGCCTACACCCACGGTTTCAATAATAATAATATCAAAGCCGGCAGCTTTAATGGTATCGGTTATTTCTATAATTTTAGGATGCAGCCCGCCCATAGAACCACGGCTGGCAAGGGAACGTATAAAAACAGCAGGATGATTGTACCAGTCGCTCATGCGTATGCGGTCGCCCAGCAATGCCCCCAGGTTAAAAGCAGATGAGGGATCTACACAAATAACTGCTACTTTTTTTTCTTCGTTTACATAAGATTCAATAAGGGCATCCGTTAAAGTACTTTTGCCTGCACCGGGCGGGCCGGTTATACCAATAATGGGAGTTTTTGCCACAGGTAATTCCTGCAAAAATGCTTCATAATCCGGCACTTCGTTTTCTACCAAAGAAATGCAGCGGGCCAGCGATTTAAAATCACCCTTTTGTAAATTATGTAACAGATCCTCCCACATGCTGCTAAAATAGTTTAGATATGCCAGATTTAAAGCAACGCAGATTTTAATTTTTTTTTAAAAGGTCGCAGTCGCTATTTTGCAGCATATTAAATTTTTTACAAGGGTGAGTAATAAAGGAATATCTGTTGTAATTCCCAATTATAACGGTAGGCAGCTTCTGCAGCAGGTACTGCTGCCATTAATAGCAGCATTGCAGCATTCAGAGCTGCCATACGAAATCATCCTATCTGATGATGCTTCCAAAGACGACTCCATTAGTTTTTTAAAAAGCCATTATCCACAGGTTCTATTAATTTGCAATGAACAAAACCAGGGGTTTTCTCCCACTATCAATAAAGGTATTTTTGCTGCGCAATATGATTATCTATTTCTGTTAAACAGCGATGTAAAACTTACAGAGAAATACTTTAAACCATTACTTCGTTATTTTGACCGGGAAGATACATTTGGAGTAATGGGACGTATTGTGGGATGGGATGATGAACTGATACAGGATGCTGCCAAATATCCTTCCTTTCATGGCGCAAAAATTAAAACGTCCGGTAATTATTACCTGGCTCATCCTTCGGAAAATGATTGGCTGTTTTCAATGTACCTCTCCGGGGCAAACGCATTTGTAAGCAGAGAAAAATTAATTGCCCTGGGTGGCTTTGATGAACTGTTTGCTCCGTTTTATGTAGAGGATTTTGAATTAAGTCTTCGTGCATGGAGAATGGGTTGGAAATGTTACTACGAGCACTTTGCAGTTTGCATGCATAAAACATCCACTACCATTGCAAGTGGCTATAAAAAAGAAAATATTAAAAAGATTTACAACCGTAATAAGATGTATATGCATGCCATTCACTTAAGCAAGGTGAATAGATCTTTGTGGTTCCTGCAATTGTTTCCCGAAAGTATTTTTCAATTAATTATGCTTAAAAAATATTTTATAAAAGCCTTATTTCTTTTTTTATCTACCTACAAAAACGTTGTTAAAAGCAGGAAGAAATTTCAGTTGTTAGCAAAAGAAAAAGATTTGGTGCCAGTAAATAAAGTGGTTCAACAAATATTAAATTCTATTAAGGGGAAAGAAATAATCCGGTTTTAAAAATTATATGAATTGTTTAATTTAAACATTTCATACGCCTATTAAAAAACCGGGGAATAATAAAATGTAAAAATTTTTTTTTGAAAACTTCTTAAATAAGCGCAAAGAATCCTTATAGAGAAACGCTTCTAGAATAAGTTAATTTTTTAAAACTTAAAATAATCAAACCATCACATGTCATCAAGATTAAAAAATTTAACCAGGGAGTTTGGAGCTATAGAGGGCACAAAATTTTACATAAGGCTTAAAACTAACAAACTTGGATGGTTTAAAAGCGCCAAAAAGAAAATCAGTTTTTTTTTGCGAAATAATGGAACTGACCCGGGCATTTTTGGTCAGGTTTTTATAGACAAGCAATATGATTATCCTATCTCTTTTGAACCTGAAACCATTTTAGATTTGGGTGCTAATACAGGATTATCAGCCCTATATTTTGCTGACAGATTTAAGAAAGCAAAAATTGTAGCCCTTGAAATAGATAAAGAAAATTTTAAAATTGCTTTGCAAAACACCAAAAATTGTAGCCGTATTAAAATGCTGCAAAAAGGTATTTGGAATGAGAATACTTTTCTTGAAATCATAGATTCCAATGCAAATAAAGACTCTTTTATGGCAAAAGAATCTCAGGTTAATTCTTCTACCAGCATTGAGGCTATCAATATTGAAACCATACTCAAGCAAGAAGGCTGGGCAACTATAGATATTTTAAAAATAGATATTGAAGGATCAGAAAAAGAATTATTCTCCAGTAATTATGAAAAATGGTTGCCGGTAACCAAAGTGATTTTTGTAGAGGTACATGACGAAATGAAAAAAGGTTGTTCAAAGGCTGTTTTTTCTGCCATTAGTAAATACAATTTTAATTTTACAATGAAACATGAGAACCTGATATTTATAAATGAAAATTTGTAATAATTATGGGTTAAGTTAACGTTGGTAAATGCTATACGGTAAGGTTATTTTAAACAGCTTTGCAGCAAATATCATTTTGGGATTCATTAAGTTTTTATTTATTCTATGCGCATTTCAATAATTCTTCCTTTTCCTGTAACCAAACCTGTGGGAGGCGCTAAAATTATGTATGAATATGCCAACAGACTGGCTAAGCTCGGTCATACAGTTACAATTTATCACAGCATAAAAAGACCTTTTAAAAAATCAGCTACTCCTATATGGATTAAGCAGGTAATTTTTGCATTGCGGGGAGTAGCAAGGCCCAAATGGTTTCCATTAAATTCAGAAATAAAGTCTGTAATAGTGCCTGCCATATCAGACCAGAACCTCAGGGATGCAGATGTAGTGATGAGTACCTGGTGGCAGATGACCTATGCCATCCATGCGTTGAATGCGTCAAAAGGAAAAAAGTTTAATCTTATACAGGATGTAGAAGTATGGAAAGGGCAACAAGATAAAGTAATGCAAAGTTATTGTTTACCTGTTTATCATTTGGTGATTGCAAGGTATCTGCAAAAACTGGTATTAGAAAAATCAGGTAAAGAGCCTATTTATTTACCTAATGCAATTGATGATCAGCGTTTTTTTATTAGTTCCCCACCGGCAGAAAGAAATCCTGCAACAGTGATCATGCTCTATTCTGAAGAACCCCGCAAAGGAACCGCCTCCGGTTTAGCCGCTTTAAAAAAATTAAAAGCAATAATCCCATCCTTACAACTGATTTTATTTGGAGTATATAATAAGCCGGATGATATCGAAAACTGGATGGAATATCATCAACGCCCAAACAATTTGCCCGAACTCTACAATAAAGCTGCTGTGTTTTTTTCGCCCAGCCTGGGAGAAGGATGGGCACTGCCTCCTGCCGAAGCAATGGCTTGTGGCTGTGCAGTTGTTTGTACCGATATCGGTGGTCATGCAGATTATGCCTTTAATGATGAAACTGCATTGCTCGTTACACCTGATGACATAGTTGACATGGTTGAAAAATTAAAAACCATTATTA
>JBKJSJ010000308.1:0-8505 GCA_046595965.1 Ferruginibacter sp. | reverse complement strand
ACTGCCCCTGTACTGCGTACAGTTTTTACAATCTTTTCCGCTGATTTATCTACTAAATTGTGGTCGTAAGACTGTAATTTGATTCTGATTCGTTGTGACATATTTAAAGAACTTTAGAATTCCGTTTTTTAATTTGGATTGCAAAGGTAAGGGTACTGATTTAAACAGCAAAGAGTTAATAGAAGTTTTTTTCAATTATTTAAGCCGCTTCTTAAAATGATTACCGGAACGGTTTTTGGTAAATGTTATAATCTTCAATAAATTTATTAATCATTACTACAATGAAAGTATTATTTTCTATCTTAATTATACTCAGTAACCTGCCTGTAAATTCGCAGGGCGTTCATGCAGATTTATATGCTGGTGTGGCAAATTACCAGGGCGATTTGCAAGGCAAGCGATTTACTTTTACTAATGCCAGGCCGGCATTTGGCCTCGGTCTTTCTTATGACATCACTAATAAATTAATAATCCGAGGTGCAGCTAATTATTTAAAAGTGGCCGGCAAAGACGAAACAGGAGATGCCGCCAAATCAGTTTTATTTAGAAATCTTAGTTTTAATTCTACGGTACTGGAGGCACAATTAGCACTGGAGTATAATTTATTTGACCTGGAAGAAAGAAATTTTACTCCCTACGCATTCGCTGGCATAGCCGCTTTTCATTTTAATCCTTATGCATTGGATCAAACAGGAAAGAAGGAATATTTAAGAAGGCTTGGAACCGAAGGCCAAGGTTTGCCACAATATGCGGATAAGAAACAATATAAAAACAACCAGTTAGCAATCCCATTTGGTGGTGGGATAAAATTTGTATTATCGGATAAGTTGCAGGTGGGAGTAGAAATTGGATTGAGAAAATTATTTACTGATTACTTTGATGATGTAAGTGGAACGTATGCAGACTCTTCAATACTTGCCAGTGAAAGGGGTGCAAAAGCTGCTGCATTTGCTTACAGGGGTAGAGAAATAAACGGCAATGCCAGCTACCCTGTGGGGGGTTCTGTGCGGGGCAACAGCAAAAGCAAAGACTGGTATTACACTACAGGGATCAGGCTAAGCTATTCTTTATCCGGCATTGGTAATGGTGGAGGGTCGGGCAGGAAGTCAAAGACGGGTTGCCCGGTTAATGTGTATTAATTAAAAGTAAGTATTAAGATTTAGAACAATAAATTGTATATACATATATTAACACGGGTACAAATTTACCAAACATTAAGTTTCCACAATTCCATTCAAAGGATAATTAACCTATTGGTCTAAGTGTTTAAAAAATAATATTAGTTTCCAAACGGCTTGGACTTATGAAATATCTTTTTAAAATTTGTATAACTTAGAGATAAATAAAAAGGAAAGAAGGAATTGTTGACATTAAAAAAATCATTTTCGTTTTCCCTTTACCTTTTCTAAAGGCAGTTAGTAGTTTATAATGAATATATTTCCTGTATGCCAGTAAAAAGCTTTTCCCAAATTAAAGACTTGCTTATTGATAAATTAAAAGATCTGGATCCCAGGCTAAGCTATCATAATATAACTCACACCCTGGATGTGTTGAAAGAAGCACAAAGAATAGCCACATCTGAAAAAATTGAAGACAAAAGAGAATTGTACCTGCTAAAATTAGCTGCGCTGTATCATGACAGTGGTTTTTTAAAAATATATGAGGGGCATGAAGAAGTAAGCTGCAGTATTTTTAAAAAAGATGCTGCAGATTTTGACCTGACTGACGAAGAAATAAAATTTGTGGAAAACCTGATTATGGTTACTAAAATAACCAATGTGCCCCATACGCATCTTGAAAAAATAATAAGAGATGCAGATTTAGATTACCTGGGCAGAAAAGACTTTTCAGTTATTTCCGACCTTTTAAAAAAAGAATTAAAGCAACTAAACATGATTGCCGATGATAGCGAATGGGATAAAAGACAGTTAACTTTTCTTAAAAATCATCATTACCATACCAAATCTTCAAAGGATTTAAGGGAACCTCTCAAACAAAAAAATTTTCAATCACTTTTATAATCACGACTTAATATTATTTTTCATTTCCACAGTTATCCTGTCCTGTTCTCTAAGCCTTCTGCACAGCGTTCTCATTATTCCTTTAAGTATTTCTGTACTGGTTGCTATTACATCATAAAAAGGCTCCTGTTCAATTTTTAATAGAATACAATCGTTTAAGGTAGTAGCACTGGCCGACCTGGATTCTGAATCGAGTAAAGACAATTCTCCGAAAATTTCGTTTTCTGCCAGTACTGCCAGTTGATGCTGACCATCATGAATAGATACCTTGCCAGAATAAATAAAATACATGCAATTACCGGTATCGCCTTTTTTAAAAAGGGTAACTCCTTTGTCAATATGATTCTCATGGCAGATAGAAGCTATATCTATCAGGTCAACCTCGCTACATCTTTTAAAGATGTCGGAATTTTTTAGCAGTAAAATTTTTTCAATGATAATCATGAAGCTTAATTTATATTATTTAATACATAATTCCTTGTTTCGGCAATTATAAAATGTTCCTCTACTACCTTTCCATTTCTAATTTTATTTAATAGTGCGGTGTCATTGTTTATCCAGGTGCAGTAAATACACACTGCTTTCGTCCATGGATTAAAAGAAAGAGCCTCCGTTACAAATACCTTCTGAAACAATGTATTCATTTCATAGTTTATAGTATTTATTTTTTTATGAGAGGGATCAAGCACAAAGTCAAATAACTGGTTAATGTCTTTTGAAATTTTCTGTGGGAGCATTAATTCCAGCATTTCCATTGCATTAAAAACTTTTACATTTCCTTCAATTTCCATCAGCTCCAGCACCCTGTTTATTTCTTTTCTTTTATATAACAGCACACAAATTTTAAGAGCAGCTACCAGGTCTCCTTTTACTTCATTTTTTATAGACTCTTTAAGCATCGCTCTTTCTTTAAGAAGCGGCACTCCATTGTAATCATTTATTTTACTACTTCCTGTTTTTAAATAATTATTCAGGAGTATTTTCAGCCGGTTCATTTCTGCTGCAGTAATGGGTTCATATTCTTTATCCCAAAGAGCATTTACAATATTATTAGTTTGACCCTGTGCAGCATCTATTGCCGAAAGCAAAAAAAGCGTGGAATACTGTCCTTTTATTTTGCCAGAAATTTTAATAAGATTCTGGCTATGTTTTAATATGTCTTTATCGTCCAACACCTGTACATCCTGGTATAATGCATCCCCGTAGGTTTGCAATGCTTTTAATACAAGATATTTATTAGTGGGCTGCCCCGAGAATTCAAGTATCAGAGGGAGCAGGGATTTTATTTTTAACTTACAGGCGGCTGTAATGGCTTTCCTTCTTACAGACATTTCTTCATCATTAATCAGTTTTTCTATTACTCCGGTAAATTGCACATGTTTCACTTCGCCGATAATATCTACAGCCAGTTCCCGTTCTTGCGCATTGGATGAATTAATAAGATTATTTATTTCATTCCCTGCCTTAAAGAGATAATTAAACTCCTGTTGGTTTAACAGGTTGACTATGATAATTTTTTTTATTTCATCCTTCTGCTCAGGTATGGTTTCAGATAAGGTTTTTAAAAAAGCGGGATCATGCCTGCAAAGGAATGCAACTAATTTATGTTGAACTTCTTCATGCTTTTCCTGCTCCAGCAATTTTTTAAACGCTTCAGTATTCAGGTTGCCTTTTCTGTCTAACCGATCTATTATATATTTTTTCACTTCCGGATCGTGCCCGTCCTGTAATTGTTCCATCATCGTACTGTCAAGAGTAGCATACTCAGCCTTTTCAAGCAGGTTTAATGCATAGATCACTTCTATTTTTTTGCCATTTTTTACTTTGCTCAGCAGCATATCTATGCCCGTTTGATCACTTATAAAAACATCATCACTATTTAGGATGCCTTTCCGGATAGATGTATGAAGTGTTTTTAAATATGCCTTTTGAACAAATATGATTATAATAGCCCAGATACATAGATTTATCAATAAAATTTTTATAGTAAAAAGGATGGTAATGGCAATATCAGTAGTATAAAGAAACAATAATGAAAGCCCAACTATAGCAAGTGAAGGCGGAAGCATATAACCCTTTGTAATGATATGCCCTTTTAACCTTAACTGTTCTTTTAAAGGCTGAAATAAAATAAAGAATACGGGTTCCTGCATGGTTGATCTGAGCACTTCCGTAAGGAGTGCCATAATGCCAAATATGTAGATATTATAATAGTCATGTTCTCCATACCATAAAAACAATACACAAAAAAGGAAAAGTGCTGCTGGTGTGATAAACAAACATTTAATAATGCCCAGCCGCTCTATAAGCCTGCTGGTGAAAATGAGTTTAAATATTACGGCTATAAATCTGCCAAGGGCAAAAAAGGTAGCAATGTATATTGCCAGGTCAGAAATATTTTCAAACCGGATTTTTACCTGTGAAATAAATGTGTAATCTATCAGAACAAATACATTGTAACTGAGTATAGATAATATTGAAATAACAAAGATGAGTTTGTCTTTGAAAAAGAAACTAACCGGATCAGTTATTTTAATAGGTTGCACTACGTGGTGATCGGCTGCATGTGATTTGTTTCTTATTTGTTCCCAGCTTTTTTTTCTTATTACTTTATTAAAAAGTACGAGGCCCACAAGTAAAAAGAAAACGGCCACCCAAATAAGGTTATCTAAACCAAAAACAGGGATAAGTAAGGGAGCCACCAGGTAACCTATTAGTTTTGCCGGAATATCGCCCGCACCTACTACAGAAAAAACTCTCCTGCTTTCTCTTACATTAAACAACAGAGATACCAGCCCCCAAAATGCAAAACTGATAATCATGTAAATGAGCGTATTACCCATTAAGAGAATGAAGATAAAATCGTGTTTGTTTCCAAATGTAAGGCCTGCCCACAAAGCAACCAATAATACAGCAGCTATGCTTATGATTATTTTTAATAACTGTGGTGGCGAAAATTTTTGCTCTATTTTTTCGTAGCCTAAATTACAAACCACTAAAAGTACTGCTACCGACAGGTAAACTACAGGAAGGGTATGCACCGAAAAATTATAAACAAACAGGGTAAATGCTACGATGTTTAAAAATGCATTGGCAAGGCCCAGGAAAAACTGAACCGTTAAAAGATCAAAAACCTGGCTTGATTCGGAAAACTTTATATTTAAAATTCTGTATAAACGCTCTTTCATTTTTTAATGGGTCTAAATCTGAAACGATGCCACTGCACCACTTTACCAGAAAATATTTCATGAACTGGCAAATAATTTTATTACAGGATATTTTAATTTTACCCATCCTGAGTATCATTCTCAGCATAGGTACCTTTTTTTATAATAAGTATTACTTAAAATATGGAAAAATAGTTTAGTTTATAATGCCAGAGGGTAAAGGCAAATAAATATACATTAAAGATTCTATCCGTATTCTAAAAATATTTTTTATCTTGTAACCCTGTTTATAATAGTCTCTCACAAAATACCTCTAACCAAAAATGTAATACTACCTCTGCATTGGGCTGTTCCCGGGCAATTTAGCTATTATACAATTGCCGAAACACAAGACCAATATCTCATTATAAAATCTTTGGAACCCAATAACCATGAAGCCGTTTAAATAATTTTAACCCGATCGTTTATAAACGTCTAATTCTACAAACATGACCATTACTAAGCTTATTGCGAAAAAACATTTTCGTTTTGTAAATATGTTTTTTCTTTTTTTTGCTCTAACAAGCCTTAATGTTTCTGCACAACAATTAAATATCAAAGACTTTGTTTTATTCGGAGGAAACGTATCATGTCCTGCAGGGCAGGGTCAGCAAGCCCCTTTATTTCCAGGTTGTGGAGTTATACTTGGTTCTTCCACTAACATTCAGCAGGGATCTATAGGCAGTTACAGATTAGTAACTTCTACCGGCAATTCTACTATCAATTCAAACATTTACAGTGGCGGCACGGTACAATTAACCAATAGCAATGTGGTTACAGGAAAAATAACCGCTGCCAACAGTGCTTCTTTGGGTGGCAATATTCTCAGCACAGGCTCAAGTGCTAACATAAGTGGAGATATTGATGTAAACGGAAATATATTAATAGGCGGCGGAACCGTATCAGGAAAAGTTACTCATCCTGCAGGAACCAGCTACAATGGCCCTACTCCTGCCGGAGGTAATATTTCAGGGCCGCCTGCTTTACCCATTCTTCCGGCTATGCCTGCCATAAAAACTTTCCCCACTATACCAGCAAACGCCCTTAATATAAATAACAACAAAACGGTAGTGCCGGGCGTATTTGGAGATCTAACCCTTGGAGGAAATAAAACAATCACTTTTAATGGTAGCGGAGAATACGTTTTCAGATCAATAAAAAATTCAGGCACCACCAATAAATTTGTTTTCGATTTTGGTATCAATAACCCAAGGGGGATTATTAAAATTTACGTGCAGGGTGATATAGACCTCAATAAAGTTTTGGCCAGTATAAAAGGAGATGGCAGCGTAAGCCGAATTTATACTGAAACACATGGCACAGGAAGTACTTCTTCTAATGGCACCATAGCCTTTAATATTGCTAATGGTTCTGCCGGCAGCACCACAAAATGGCTGGGCTCAGTATGGGCTCCGTATGGTGCCATTACAATTGGAGCCGGCACAGGCACCAGTGATCTTTCCGGTGCTTTATGGAGCGGAACCCAGGTAAACATTTTAAGTGGTGTAGTTGTAACCTACAGTCCTATGGTAAATGATGACGTAATTGTTCCCTTTAATCCCATAAATGCCTTTAAGGTTTCTACTGTTATTGGTGCAGAACTTACCTCTTTAATTCAAAGTGTTAGTGAGGAAGCTAAAAATCAACTGGTGATTTTAAATGGCTTTGTATTGATAGACGTAATTGCAATTGTGGGTAAAGAGACATTGGTATATAATTATCTTATCAACAATGGTATGCCCGTAAGCAGTATTATTCCCAACGGTAGCAATACACTTATTACTACAGGAATGTTTCCCATTGCCAGGTTGCTTGAATTAAATGCCCAGGGAGCGATCATTAATTTTTGTCGGCCCGTTTTTGCTCCATTAGGCAATAGTGGTCTTATTCTAAACGCAGGGGATAAAGCAATAGGCTCAGACCTTGTAAGGAATGGCTACTCCTTGCAGGGGGAAGGAGTTAAAATTGGTGTTATCTCCGATAGTTACAACAGCCAGGTTACTTCAACCAGCAATCCTGCTGAGTTGGATATTTCTACCGGGGAACTTCCAGGTGTAGGAAACCCCATTAATTCAACACCCGTTCAGTTGCTCTTAGATTATCCTTACTTTCCCCGTAGCGACGAAGGTAGAGCTATGCTCCAGGTGGTACATGATCTTGCTCCAAAGGCAACACTAGCTTTTAGAACCGGCTTTATTAGTCCAGGCGATTTTGCAGTAGGTATTAAACAATTGCAGGACAGTGGTTGTAATGTTATTGTTGATGATATCACTTTCATAAATGAACCTTTTCTGGAAGATGGTCCTGTAGCCAAAATGGTAAATCTTGTAAAGAGTTTGGGAGTCTCCTATTTTACATCTGCAGGTAATTTCAGTAACAAATCTCATGAACAAAATTACCGCCCTGTGGCAGCACCGGCTGTATTACCTGCCGGCACAACCGCCCATGATTTTAGCGGCACCGGCGATATTTATCAAAGTATAAGATTAAAACCCGGAGCATATACCATTGCATTGCAATGGGAAGACAGCATATATTCCGTGGGGCAAACACATACCGGAACAAAAAATGATTTTGATCTTTATCTTACCGATGTTAGTGGCAATATTATTTGCGGCTATAACCGGGACAATACCTTAAATATTGGTGGCGATCCTTTTGAATTCTTATCATATACAGTTGACAATAGTGTTGCAGAAATCGATGCTAACATATTAATAACAAGAGCCAATACGGGTACCCCTGCACCCCGTTTTAAATACATTATTTTCCGGGGCAATGCGGTGATTTCAGAATATCAATCAGGGGGGTCAACTATTGTTGGACAGGCCAATGCTGCTGGTGCTATTACCGTAGCGGCTATTAATTATTTTAAAACCCCGGCCTATTCTTCTGCAACACCCGTTACAGCTTCTTATTCATCTATCGGAGGAACTAAAATTGCAAATGTAGATAGAAACAAACCAGATATAACTGCACCTGATGGTGTGAACACCAGTGTAAATATGGGTCCCGATTATTCTGGCGATTCCGATCCTTTCTCTAATTTCTTTGGCACTTCCGCCGCCGCTCCGCATGCTGCAGCCACCGCAGCTTTAATAATTGAAGGAAGGAAAAGATTTTTGCTTGAACAAAATGTTTCACCCGATGTAATTAAAAATTTATTACAATCCACTGCTATAAATGTTGGTGCAGCAAATGCTGCAGGTGCAGGTTTAATTCAGGCAGATATTGCCATGCGTACATTTGCGTCTCCAAAACCTTCTCTTATTTCACTT
>JBKJSJ010000206.1:0-9175 GCA_046595965.1 Ferruginibacter sp. | reverse complement strand
TGGCAATACCATGATGGATACATGGATGCAGCAAAATTTTGCAGGTGAATTTTATGACAAAGATGCAGCAGTGGCAAAAGAAGGAAAAGTTAATGAACCTCTCTTAAAAAGTTTGCTCCAAAATGATTTTCTTCAAAAGCCATTGCCCAAAACTACCGGGCCGGAATTGTTTAATTTAAATTACCTGGAAAAAGCTAAACAAATTGCAGGAGTACCTAACATTTCTGTGGCTGATACCATGGCTACTTTAAACTCCTTTAGCGGGCAAACAATTGCAGAAGCCATTCAGCCATTAATAAAAGAAAAAGCCTGCAAAATTTATGTAAGTGGAGGCGGGATGCACAACCCTGTTTTACTGGATTATTTAAAGCAGCATTTACAAGGGGCAGCTATTTTTTCTACCAGCCAAAAAAATATAAATCCAGATGCCAAGGAAGCCATCCTATTTGCTATTCTTGCAAATGAATGTATATGCGGCAATGCAGCAGATTTTGTAAGTGGGATAAATAACTTTCCTGCTATCAGTATGGGAAAGATAAGTTTTCCTTATTGAGTTTGTTCTGTATAATTTTTTAAAGCAGCTAAAGCAGCTTCATAACCCGGGCCGGTAATTTCGCCTACAAAAATGCCGGCAAATTTTTCCCATGGATACCATTTTAATTTTGTGAGTGCTTTCCACTCTACCTGGTAAGTGCCCGCTTCCTGTAAAGGCACAGAAGTAAGCGTATTTTCAACAGGATTTTCTCCCGGCCTGTTTAATAAAAATTTTATACCCTGTGGAAAAACCTGGGTGATAATTATACTATTTTTTTTGTTGGATGTAGACCACTCTGCCGTTGCATTTACAGCAATGGAAGGATTGCTTACAATAACTGCAGATGAATTTATTTTAAATACAGGGTGCCATTGTTTCCACGCCTGCAGGTCATTGATAGCTGCCAGTATTTTTTGAGGCTGAGCATGTATTACCACCGTTTTTGCAGTCATTACCCTTGATGGAATTAATAAAGAAATACAGGTGATTAAAATAAAGAACCCACTTGCCACAAACAAAAACCCTTTCATCAATCTCATACTAAAATTTTAATTCTTTTATTCCCATTTAAAAAGCTTGCTGGCCACAAAATATACTACGACACACCAGAGCAAGAGAATCCCAATTTCTGCTCTTACATCCCAAAGATTATGGCCTTCAAAAGCTACACTGCGCATGGCTTCATTTAAATGTGTAAGTGGCATAGCTTTAGATATTGGTTGCAACCATTTAGGAAATACTTCAATAGAAAAAAATGTACCCCCCAACAAAAACTGGGGCATGGTAATTAAGTTAGCTAATGGTGGAATAGTACTATCGCTGGTAGCAAGCCCGCTTATGATAAAACCAAAACCCATAAATAGAAGCAGGCCCACAAAACTGAGCACCAGCATTTCCAGGAAGGTTTGCACGCCGTTTATTAAAGTAAAACCAAAAAACAGGTAACCCACTCCTATGATCACTATTGCTGTAATCATCTGGAAGATAACCCTGCTGAAACTTTCTCCCAGGATGATGAATGTGCGGCTTACCGGTGTAGCAAAAAAACGCTTTAGTACCATTGTACTTCTAAGATTGAAAAAGGAAAATGCCACACCAAACACACCCGAGCTTAGTAATGAAAAACCCAACTGGCCGGGCAAAATAAAATCTATGGTTTTGTATTGTCGTATTTCGCTGATATCTCTTTGATAATCAAAATTAAATTCGGCATAAGTAGCCCGGTCTGGAAACTGCCGGTTACTTACTTCGTTCATCTTACTTTCAATTAATGCTTTTAACTGTGGCCATTTATTATTGCTGGAAGTTGTACTCGTCATGCCAATGCTGTAAGGAGTTTTACCCGATGCATTTTTTTCTATGCTGATAACCCCGGCAACTCTTCCTTTTTGTTTATCTAATTTTAATTCTTCGGCAGAATTATAGGTAATTATTTTTACTCCTTCGGTTTGCTTTAGTGCCTGGTAAAAAGCATTGCTGGTATCTGAGCCATTTTCTAATACCACCCGGAAGCTTTGTTTATTTCCACTATTGCCAATAAACCCAAAAACCAAAATAAAAACAAAGGGGAACACAAAACTAAATACAATGGCAGAGGGACTTCGCATGATAGATCTTAAGCTTGCAACCGTAATGGCCCACATAGCTATCCACTGGCTATACTTCATAATACCTTGTAAATTTTAAGTGCAAATCTATTGGAAAAAAATTAAAAAAAAATTGAAAAATAAGACAAAAGTCGTATATTTGTATGACAAAAGTCAGGAAAGTATGAAAAAGTCAACAAAAAGTGTTAAACCCAAACCATACAAACCAAATGATAAGGTTAGCATAGTAGAAGAACCAATGGCAGTTTATCATTCAGTAAAAGCAATTCCTTCTCTTAAAGATTTTACATTTACCGAATTTAAAAAAATTACAGATAAAACTCCATTTACCCAGGCAGAATGGGCCGCCATACTTCACCTTAGTGAGCGCACATTGCAGCGCTATGCAAAAAGCAATGGCTTGTTTGCTCCCATGATTGCAGAACGGGCACTGCAAATTGCCAAAGTTCTGGAGCAAGGAAAAATTACTTTTGGAAAGGTAGAAAATTTTTGTATCTGGCTAAAACGAAATCCAGCTATGCTGGAAGGAAATCTTTCTTTTGATTCCTTAACAACAGCCCAGGGTATTCAAATGGTACTTATTCAGCTTGGAAGAATTCAACATGGAATATTTGCATGATCGTTTACAGAATTACCAATACTATTTTCAGCAATGATCTTTCAGGCACGGGTGCTAAACTAAATGGATCCCGCTGGAATTCAATGGGTATATCTATGTTATACACAACAGAGCATATATCGCTGGCAGTACTTGAAATGCTGGTACATACTCATTTTAAAGATTATTCTATTGAGCTTGATCTTCTAACGATTCAAATTCCCGCTTCAGCCATCCTTACAGAAATAAATGTAAAAAAATTAAAACAAAACTGGGTGAATGATAATGGCTATACCCGTTTTATTGGCGATGAATTTATAAAAGAAAAACAAAACCTTTTATTAAAAGTTCCCTCTGCTGTTATTCATGAAGAGTTTAACTGCCTTGTAAATCCATTTCATGCAGATTTTAAAAAAATAAAAATTATAGAAACAAGAACTTTTAGTACAGACGAAAGACTATTTAGTATCCATGAATAAAATCTATCTTTTACTGGGAAGCAATATGGGGAATAGCCAGCAACAACTGGCTGTTGCCCGTGAACATATTTCAAAAAAAATTGGATCTGTAAACAGGCAAAGTAAATTGTACCAAACTGCCGCCTGGGGAAATACTGATCAACCAGATTTTTTAAACCAGGTAATTGTAGTAAGCAGTAAATATGATGCTGTTTCCATTTTAGATAAGATTCTGCAGATAGAACATACGCTTGGGAGGATCCGCACTATAAAAAATGCTCCCCGCATTATTGATATTGATATTTTGTTTTTTAATAAAGACCTCATAAACACAAAAAATCTGGTAGTGCCCCATCCTGCCATCCATGAGAGGCGGTTTGTGTTAACTCCTCTTAATGAACTTTCTCCCCTGTTTATTCACCCGGTTTTGGGCAAAAGCAATCATGCACTTCTTTTAAAATGCAGTGATAAGCTCATTGTAAAAAAAATTTAATAATCAATCCGTTGTTTCCGTTTATTTTGCACCCCGGATGAAATATAACTTTGTTACCATAGAGGGAAATATCGGTGCCGGTAAAACCACTCTTGCACATTTACTCAGCAAACATTATAATGCCAGGCTTATTCTGGAAGAATTTGCAGAAAACCCTTTTCTGCCAAAATTTTACGAAAACCCCGGCCAGTACGCTTTTCCGCTGGAGCTGTTCTTTATGGCCGAACGCTATAAACAGCTAAAGGAATTGCTGCAGACAAAAGATATGTTTCAGCAGGTTACCATCTCTGATTACCTTTTTACCAAATGCCTGCTGTTTGCCAAAGTAAACTTGCCCGATGAAGAATTCAGGCTTTACCAGAAATTATTTGAAATTATTAATCCCCAAATTATTCAGCCAGATATATTGATTTACCTGCATACACCTGTAGTGAAGCTGCAGGAAAATATTAAAAAAAGAAACCGGCAGTATGAGCAAAGCATCCCAAGTGATTATTTATTTTCGCTACAGGAAACTTATACCCAATATATAAAACAACATCACATAAAAACACTTTTTGTAGATGCCAGCAATGCAGATTTTTTGGGCAATGAGCTACATTTAAAAGTGATTACCGATGCACTCGATAAAGAATATGAAATCGGTCAGCATTTTTTAGTGCTTCCTTAAAAGTTTAGGAATGTAGGGCATTAAAGAAATGGATAATTATCAATTACACTCATAAAAATTATATCATTCATTGGCAATTTCCACCATAAAAAACAATCCTTATGCTCCATTAAAAATTCCGGAGTTTAAATATTTTATTGCCGGGCGTTTTATTTTTATTATGGGTTTACGAATGACCGGCACGGTTATAGGCTGGTGGATTTATCTGCTTACCAATAGCCCGCTGGCACTCGGTTTTGTGGGCCTTTCGGAAGTTATTCCTGCATTATCCCTGGCATTATATGCCGGTCATTATATAGACATTAATGAAAAAAGAAAATTACTCCTTAATTGCGTTTTGCTATATGTAGTCTGCATAAGTATATTCATTTTTTTATCCTCGTCATTTACCGAAAAACATTTTTCTTCCTGGACCATTGCAGCATTCATTTGTGGAGTAATTGCTGCAACGGGAGCTATCAGGGCTTTTAGCGGCCCTACTTTTTCTGCCATGATTGCACAAATTGTACCTGCCCATTTATTACCATCTGCTGCATCTATCAGCTCGGCTACCTGGCTTATTGGTTCTATTACAGGGCATGCGGCAGGCGGTTTTTTTATAGCTTACCTGGGCATTAATACTACTTTTTATCTTATACTGCTTTTTGTATTAACCGGATTTGTATTGCTGAAAAAACTTGCTGTAAAACCAATTTTAAATAAAGCTGTTAGCAATACCTGGCAAAGTGTAAAAGAAGGAATAAGCTATGTGTTTAAAACAAAAGAAATATTGGGCGCACTTAGCCTCGATCTTTTTGCAGTACTCTTTGGAGGTGCTGTGGCAATGGTGCCTGTTTTTGCAAAAGATATTCTACACATTGGCCCCATTGGTTTTGGTTGGTTGAATGCCGCTGCAGATATTGGCTCTATCATCACAGTAACCATTCTTACCATTAGCCCACTTAAAAAAAACCAGGGTAAATTATTATTTTATGCAGTGGCAGGATTTGGCATTTGCATTATTTTATTTGCAGTTTCAAAAGTATTTTGGATCTCATTTTGGGCACTGTTATTAAGTGGCTGCATGGATGGCATTAGTGTGATCATAAGAAGTACCATTTTACAATTAAAAACGCCTGGCGAACTGAGGGGAAGAGTGATGAGTGTGAACAGTATGTTCATTAATTCCAGCAACGAACTGGGACAATTTGAAAGCGGAGTAGCTGCCAAGCTTATGGGCATTGTTCCTTCGGTAGTGTTTGGCGGATGTATGACGCTGGCAGTGGCAGTGGTCACCTGGTTTAAGGCACCGGCATTAAGGAAGATGGAATATTAATAATCAGTTAAGATTAAGAAGTCAAAAGTCATTGGTTGCATCGTCATTTGATATGCAGAAAATTTTAAACTTTTTCCGGCATATCATTGAAACATTATCTTGAGTAACTTGTTGTGATAAAAAAATAATGTTTATGCAACGCAGATCTTTTATAAAAAATACAGCATTTGCAGCAGCAGCATTGAGCCTGCTCAATTCAACCTCCCTGGCTCAATTGCTGGCAGACCCTAGCTTTAAAATAAAAATGCTCACGGATAACATCGGTATGTTTACAGAAAAAGGAGGCAGCATCCTTTTTCTGATTTCAAAAAAAGGAGTGGTAGTGGTTGACTCACAATTTCCAGATACTGCACAACACCTGGTAGATGAAATAAAAAAGAAAACAGAAAAACCTTTTCGCCTGCTGATTAATACACATCATCATGGAGATCATACTGCTGGCAACATTACTTTTAAAGGACTGGTACCGCATGTGCTGGCGCATGCCAACAGTAAAATAAACCAGCAGGCAGCAGCGGTAAAACAAAAAACTGAAGACAAACAATTATATCCCGATCAAACTTTTACTGATACCTGGTGCCAAAAAATTGGCAAAGAAAAAATTTGCCTTCACTACTTTGGTGCAGGCCATACAAATGGTGATAGCCTGGTACATTTTCAACATAGTAATATTATTCACATGGGCGACCTTGTGTTTAACCGCAGGCACCCATACATAGATAAAACTGCCGGTGCGGATATTGCCAACTGGATTGTGCTGCTGGAGAAAGCTACCAAAACTTTTGATGCCAAAACTGTGTATGTTAGTGGCCATTCCGCTACAGGTTATGATACTATTTTAAAAGCAGAGGAAGTCCTTCTTTTCAGAGATTACCTGGGCAACCTTCTAAAGTTTACAGATGCAGAACTAAAAGCCGGCAAAACAAAAGAAGAAATTTTGAAAGCTACTGAAATACCCGGATCGCCCCAATGGAAAGGAGATGGCATTCAACGTCCGCTTACAGCAGCCATTGAGGAATTATTAAAAAAATAATTGCCGCTATCAACTTTAATTAAATGCGTACTCAATATTAATTATACAGCTATGCTAAGTGAAAATTACCTGGATAGTGTAAAACAACAATTTCATTATTACAAATTACTAGGAGAAAAAACGATGGCTCAACTAAAGCCTGAAGAATTATTTATGCAACCCAATGAAGACAGCAACAGCATTGCTATGATAGTGCAACATATAGCTGGAAATATGCTGAGCCGCTGGACCAATTTTTTAACCAGCGATGGTGAAAAAAATTGGAGAAACAGGAATGCCGAATTTGAACCTGTTTTAAAAACCAAAGCAGCAATAATGCAAAAATGGGATGAAGGCTGGGAATGCCTTACGAATGCAATAGATGGGCTAACCCCTGCACAATTAGAAAATATTATTTTAATTAGAAATGAGCCCCACACTGTAGTGCAGGCTATCAACAGGCAACTGGCGCATTATCCCTATCATGTAGGGCAGATGATATTTTTTGCAAAACAATTAAAAGGAAATTCTTTTGTAAGCCTTTCTATTCCTAAAAACAAATCGGATGATTATAATAAAGAACAATTTGGAGCAGCAAGATGATGTGCAGGTATTATTACGGTTTTTATACCGATTGCCAGTAGTTTAAAAATTAGAAAAAAGTATATAATTCTACGGGTATTTAAAAAACACTTGAAATCACTTAAAATCTCAACAGCATGTATATGAATGGTTTAGCGGGGAGTTGTAGAGATTGGTTTTATAGTTAGTATCCAATGCTTTTTGTTATCGGCATAACACCTTCTAAAATTTATTCGTAGTCCGTTGGACTTCTTATAAATGAAGATGGTGTAACACTAAGCAGATAGAAATTGTAACATCCGCATAATTGTATTATTTTTTTACAAAAGAATCTTTTGCAGCAGCAGGCAAAATTTGCAGATTGTTACTAAACATCATCTGTGCTATGCGGCTGTCATTGTTATAAATATCATCTCTAAAATTAAGCTGCCCTACATCATCTACCCAAGCAGTATAATAAGTAATAACAACGGGCATAGCCGGGCTAAGTTTTACATATTCTTCCTTGCCGGCATTGAGGGCTGTATGCACTTTTTGCGGCGTCCAGGCATTGTTGCTGCGTAAAAGATAATTAGCCAGTTTTTCTGCATCGGCCACACGAATACATCCGTGGCTCACTGCTCTTTTATCTCTATTAAAAATATCTTTTGCATAGCTATCATGAAAATAAATATCATACCTGTTAGGAAATAAAAACTTTACCTGCCCCAGCGCATTATCTTTTCCGGGCAATTGCCTTATCTCTGGCAGCGAATCATTTTTACCCACCACTTCCATGTGCCTTTTTTTAAGATAATTTGGGTCGGCTTTAATTTTTGGTAAAATTTCTCTCTGCACAATGCTGGCCGGAATATTCCAGTAAGGACTAAACACAATCTGATTCATTTGGCCTGTGAACATTGTAGTGTTAGTTCCTTCTTTGCCCACTGCTACCGGTATATCAAATGCCTTTGCATTTTTTTCATAAACAGTTAAATAAAAATCAGGAATATTTACAGTAATATAATCTGCATCCTGCAAAGCAGGCATCCATTGCATGCGGTTTAGGTTGATAATAATTTGCTGCATGCGTTTTTCTACCGGCAGATTAATAGAACGGATAAATGTATCTGTAATGATGCCGGAAGGGTTGATGCCATTGTGCTGCTGGTAATTGGTTATTGCCATCACAAGCGCCTCATTAAAAATGGCACTGCTTTCTGCTGCATTCATTTCACCCAGTTGTTGCAATCTTTTTTTAATAAGAGCAATGGAAGGAGCCGAAGCATTTTTTTTAATTTGCTTAGAAAAAACAATAGGTGCCCAGCCGGTATCTTTGGCAAGGGAAGCATACAACTGCAATTTTTGTTTTAATAAAAACCAGGGTGAAGTTGTTTTAAGAACTGAAGTATCTATCAACTGGCGTAAAATGGTATCTGCCATTTCAAGTGCATTTTCTTTTTTTACCGGTATCATTTTTTCGGGGCTGATATCGGCAAATTGTGTTTTATCCCGGTTGGTTTTATAAAACTGCAAAAAAGCATTGGTCAAAGCAAATTCCGTTTTTATTATACTGGTATCAAAGCGGCTGATAGAAAGTGTATCCATATTAAGCAGCGTATCCATTTTACTGCGCAATGCTTTGTCGGTCTTATACTCCAGCTTATCCTGCAGGTTCCAGAATCCTTTTGCCTGTTCAGTAAAACCCATCGTACTAAACCAGGCAAACTGCCCGTTTCGGTAATTATAAAAACTTCTAAAACTTTCTTCATCGGCTGCAGATAATTTGCCGGCCTGTATAAATTGTTCTACACTTATACTGTCTGTAAACAAATCGCTGTAAGCATTAGCCGGAGTAATGCCGGTATTTCTTGTAAGATAAACTGTATCTCTGCGAATGATAACCCGGCTGCTTTCGCCGGAAAC
>JBKJSJ010000086.1:0-2822 GCA_046595965.1 Ferruginibacter sp. | reverse complement strand
GATTGTATCAAACATCCCCTTCTTTCTTTTTCTTACTGCATTGGCTGTAATGTATATCTACAACGGTCACCTGGCAGATAAGCTCATGAAAAAAATAACCGTAAGCGAAAAAAATATTAAGGAACTGGAGTACGAGTATAAGACCATTAAAGCAGATGTTATCTATAGAAGCAAAGCAAGTGAATTGGTAAAGGCAGTAGAGCCTTTGGGCTTAAAAGAATCAAAACTGCCGCCGGTGGTTTTAGGAAACTAAGCTGCCCCTCCGCCCCCTTGACAGCAAGTATTTGGGGGTGCAGGAGAACTTGGTAAGTAAGTTTTGAAGCTGTGAATAGAAATGGAAAGTTTAAAATAAGGATAGTCTTTAAAAAATAAAAAGCTGCTAAACCCTTTAGGGGTTGTGGGTAATATGGAAATAAAAAACGACATATTGTGGAGAGTTTATCTATGCTTCCTGGGCATAGTGCTGCTGAGTGTGTTTGTGTTGGGAAAAGCATTTTACATTCAGCAGGTGCAGGGCAGTTATTGGAAAGGCATGGGCGACAGCTTGCAGTTAAAATATTTACCCATTGATGCAGAGCGGGGTAGTATTTACAGCGAAGATGGAAATATGCTCAGCACTTCTATTCCTGTTTTTGATGTATATGTAGATTTTGCCGCAGATGGATTAAGGGAAAAACAAGGCAAACGGTTTAAAGAAAATATTGATTCGTTGAGTTACAACCTGGCCCGTCTTTTTAATGATAAACCAGCAGCCGATTATAAAAAACAATTGCAACTGGCCTATAAAAATAAAGACAGGTACTTCCCGCTAAAAAAGAAAATTTCCTTTGAAGAATACCGCCTGCTCAGAAATTTTCCACTTGTTAGGCAAGGTCGCAACAAAAGTGGTTTCATTGTAGATACAAGAGATAAACGCATTAATCCTTATGTTTTGCTCGCCAACAGAACCATTGGCCTTTCCCGCCTCAATGCAAAGAAAAATGTGGGGCTGGAACTTACATACGACAGCATGCTGCGAGGAACTACGGGCCAGCGGCTCATGCGTTATTCCGCAGGTTCTTACATGCCGGTGATAGGTGCAGAGCTCGATCCTGTAAATGGGAAAGATATTATCACCACACTGGATACATACATGCAGGATGTGGCAGAAAATGCTTTGATGAAAATGGTACAAGGTAATAACTCAATGCATGGTACCGCCATCATTATGGAAACAGCTACCGGAAAAATTAAAGCTATTGCCAACCTGGGCAAACAGGCCGATGGCACTTATATAGAAGATTTAAATTATGGAATTGGTAAAGCCACCGAACCGGGGTCTATTTTTAAACTGGCTACATTAATAAGTTTAATAGAAGACAAACATGTAACCATTAATTCAATAGTAGATTGCGAAGGAGGTGTAAAATCATTTTACGGATTAAGAATAAAAGACTCTCACCTTGGTACTGGAAAAATTACTGTAAAAGAAGCATTTCTAAGAAGCAGTAATGTTGCTTTTGCATCATTGGCACAACAGTATTATCAAAATGAACCATCAAAGTTTGTAGAACACCTGCAGCATTTCCGGCTCAATAAAATGACAGGAATTGATATAGTGGCTTCATCCGGCAAGCCTACCATAAAAACCCCTGCCAACAGAAGCTGGTCTAAAACAACTATTCCTTACATGGCACATGGGTACGAAGAATTGGTAACACCCCTTCACATGCTCATGCTCTACAATGCAGTGGCCAACAACGGAAAAATGATGCGGCCTTACCTGGTAAATTCCATCAAGGATTATGGAGTTGATATTAAAAAAATAGAACCAGAAATATTGGTAGATCAAATATGCAGTGAAGAAACATTGAGGCAGGTAAAAGAATGTTTACGTGCTGTGGTAGATAGTACACATGGTACAGGCCACAGAATTTTGTTCGATTCACTGTATTCTATTTCTGGCAAAACCGGTACCGCCGTTACTGCTTTAGATAACAGGGGATACAACAAAGGCAATAAAATTTACCAGGCTTCTTTCATCGGATTTTTTCCTTCAGATAATCCAATATATTCCATGGCGGTAGTAATTCAAAACAGCCGGGAGTCAAAATTAATTTACGGTGCAGATGTATCCGGTACGGTATTTAAAGAAATAAGTGACCGGCTTTACACCCGCTTTATTGGCACTATGGGTGTACCTACATTTATATCTACAGATAGTTTATTATACAATTCGCAGGGCATTAAAAACGACCTCCAGTCTATTTTCAGTTTCATGAATATTGGTTTTAAAGATTCAGCCGCAGGCGGATACTGGAGAAACATGCAAATGAAAAACAATGCTGCTTTTA
The DNA here is from genome assembly GCA_046595965.1 of Ferruginibacter sp. Taxonomy (GTDB): domain Bacteria; phylum Bacteroidota; class Bacteroidia; order Chitinophagales; family Chitinophagaceae; genus Ferruginibacter. Next base: position 489 of record JBKJSJ010000086.1, on the reverse strand, counting down.
TGAATACTCCCAATTATACAACAACACAAACCAGGATAACTCCCCTGGTAATTGGCATGGGATTAAAAGATGCAGTTTACCTATTAGAAAATAAAGGGCTTAGCATTCAGGTGCAAGGCAGAGGAAGAGTAGTAGATCAAAGCCTGGCAGCAGGAACCAATTTTATTAAAGGACAAAAAATTTCATTGTTGCTCAACTGAGCTTAAAAATATGTTGCAGGAACTATTATATAAAACAGCTATCAGGTCTGTAAAAGGCAATACGGATATATCCATTGCTTCTTTGCATTCCGATTCCCGTGCCGTGCAGGCAGGCAGTTGTTTTATCGCCATTAAAGGAACTGCTGCAGATGGGCATGTATTTATTGATGCTGCTATATTGAACGGAGCCGTAGCCATTGTTTGCCAGCAAATGCCCGAATCTTTAAAAGAAGGTATTACTTATGTGCAGGTAGAAAACAGTGCGGCTGCAGCAGGCTTTATTAGCCAC
>JBKJSJ010000467.1:0-4989 GCA_046595965.1 Ferruginibacter sp. | reverse complement strand
CTCCTTCCGCCTGCAATGATTTTTTAAACCGGTTAAAAATGCTGGGTAGTTCCTCTTCCCGGATGCCAATGCCCGTATCTTTTATAAAAAGGGTATATGATTTGCCAGGCAGGTATTTATCGGTCAACTGGATGGATCCTTTTTCATTATTATACCGGATTGCATTATTGATTAAATTATAAAATAGCTGAAAAAGCAAGTCGTGGTTTACATTTTTTATTTTTAGTTCAGTTGATAACTGGTTCTTAAAATCAATTGATTTTATTTGAAGCCGGGGAGAAAGTTCTTCCATTACTTCACCAACTAATTCATGCAGGTGAATGTTGTCATATTTAGCAAACTGATCATTTTCAATCCGGGATATATATAACAGGGAATGTACTATTTTTTTAAGGCGATTCACTGATTTCATCATACCGGATAAACGGTCCTGCAGGGATTCGCTAAGCTCCTCTTCTATCATCAGGTTTTCAATATTGGTTTGCAAAATACTTATCGGTGTCATCAATTCATGAGAAGCATTGGAAGTAAATTCCCTTTCTTTATAAAAAGCATCGTGAATTTTTTCCATCAGGTTTATTAGAGAATTATCCAGGTATTTAAAATCTGTAGTAGAGGTTTTTACCGGCACTAAAGGATCTTCAAAAGGAAATGTATGATTCAACAGTTTGGTGCGTACAATTTTTGCCAATGGCCTCAGCAAAATATTGGTATATACAAGATCTATGATAATGCTTAGGACAATGAGCCCGGTTAATACGATGAGTGTAAACCGTTGCAACAGCAAATTGTATTGGCCAATGGTGGAAATAGTTTTACCAATCTCCAGGTTATAATTATTATTCCGGTAATTTAACTGATGTATTAAAACTCTGTAATTAAGTGTATCGCCTTCTATAATACGCTGGGATGTTTCTATTGTATCAATCCTATTACTTTCCGGAGCAGGAATAAGCGATATATATTCTTCCTTAAGCATGGTGTAACTACCATAAGCACTATCTCCCTGCAGGTAATAATCTGCAGTATTTTTCTTTATTACTTCCAGCACTTTTTTCTTTTGCTGCTCCAGGTAATAATTACTGTATTCAAAACTTACATAATCTACCAGCGACGGAAGCAGTAATACAAAAAATACTACAATGAGCAGTTTAGAAAAAGTAATAAATAAAGTTAGTTTTGTAAGGAGCTTCACCGGTGAGTTATGTTTTTATTTTATACCCAATTCCCCTCATGGTTTGCAACCAATCCATAGGAGCATATAGCGTCATTTTTTTTCTTATATTTTTAATGTGTACATCAATAAAATTAGAATCGTACTCATCATCTGAAAAGTTTCCCCAAATATGTTCGCTAAGCTGCATCCTGGTAAGTGGCCTGTTTTTATGCAACAGCATATAGCTGAGCAAATCAAATTCTTTCTTGCTTAGATCAACATCATTTTCTTTAAACCGCACAATCCGGTTATTTAAATCTATGCTGAATTCGCCGAGTTCTATCACCGGATCATTGTTGCCGGATTTTCGCCTCGTTATGGCCTGCATCCTGGATTGTAATTCCAGCAGCGAAAAAGGTTTTGCCAGGTAATCGTCGGCACCAAGATCCAGTCCTTTAATCCTGTCTTCTACATTTCCTCTTGCCGTGATAATAATATACGAGGCATTAGCACATATTTTTTTTGTATCGTTCAACAGTGCAAGGCCGTCTTTATCAGGCAAACCTAAATCGAGCAAAATAAAATCATATTCATTTTCTTCCATCATGCCCCATGCCTGACCGGCAGCATAAGCAGTATCGCAGAGATAAAATGACTTTTCTAAAAAAGTTTTCATTTCCCTGGCCAGTGTTTTTTCATCTTCAATAATTAATACTCTCATGGTTTAAAACTGGTAATAAAAACTAAAGGTAAAAAAGGAATTGATTTGTCCTGCACCTGATTTTACTTTGCTGCTCAATACAGATACCTGGTATGCTGCCTGCAAAACATAATGCGCCCTATTGTAGGAAAGTGGAAATTCAAAATTGTAAGATAAGAGGTCAAAGCTGTTGGTAGTTACAGTAGTACTATTATTATCTGCAGGAGGTGGCCCAAAAATAGGTCCTGTTATAATACCGAATAAACTATCCCGCATTTTTTGTTCTGTAGCATAGGTTTTGTAAAAACGCTGTGTACCTGCTACCACCTGGGCAGAGGGTTTTATAGACACTACATCTTTTTTTCCTATACTAAAAAGATTAATATCTTTTGCAAGCCCACCAGTTACAAAAACATCATTGGTTTTTCCAAAAGCATAATCACCGGTAATACTTGTTTCCAACCAGCTTTTATGGGTAAGGGCTATGCTGGCATTTTCTGTATTTACAGATTGCATCAGGGGCGATAGAGCAGGATAAAAACTATGGGTATAACTAATATCTGCAGACATTTTTTTGGTGAGCTTAAAGTTTATACCTGCTCCCAAATTGGCGGCAGATATATTAGGGTTGTTTTCAATTAAAATTTTGTAAGCAAGGCCGCTAATATAAATACCCGATTTAAACTGGTAGGTAGCTGATAATGCTGCATAAGGGGTGGCTTCTTCTGAACGCTGGCCATAATAGCTGGCGTTATTTGCATAAACAGTTGCAATGGTAAAAGTCGATCTTTTCTTTGGCAAACTGTCTGTAGCTGTGGTAGTGGTGCTATCTGTTTGTGCATAAGAAAGACCGTTACTAAAAGCCATACTGATAAATAAGACTATTAATTTCATAAGTTTTTTCTTGTGGTTTAATTCAATAATTTGATAACAGGTTTAATAATTTTTGGCTTAACCAGCTTTACCGGAACCACTTTAATCACCTGCCGGGGAACGGTTACCCTACGTGCTTTGGGAACCACTTTAATAATGCCTGCAACGGGTTTTTCTGTAACAGGTTTTGCTGAGCCAGCTTCAGCAGATTTTATCGGTGTAGGAATAGTATCTGTTTTTGCATCCAACGCCGTCATTAATTTAATTGTAATATTACTGCTTGGTTTTCCTTCACTTGCTTTGGCACAAAACGTTATACTTCCCAGGAGAAATATTCCCATCAATGGTTTAAAAAAAATTATTCCTTTCATTCTATTCTTTTCTTTTAAAAACAGGTTTTACATCTGCGATGTAAACCCTGTTTTTAATTATTATTACCTGATTTTAATAATGGCATTCGTTTGCACCTGTGTCTTAACTTTTACAGGTGCAGGTTTTGCTTTTATAGCCCCCGTTACTTTAGTGCCTGTATTTACTGCCGCAGAAGAAGTTTGTTTCCCTGAAGCAATTACAGTTGTTTTTACAGCAGTGCTCAGTTCTTCTCCTTTATTAACCGTTGCATTTGTATTTTTTTCAATATGGCTTTTCACTTCTTGTTTTCCTTCTGTACTATTGTCTTTTACTTTGGCCAAAGATACTGTAGTACCAGTGTTTAAAGTTCCACTACCATTAATATGTGCCTGGCTTTCACCTGCTTTTACATTGGCATCAGAACTTGCAGACGCATCCAGTTCAGCCTCCTTGTTAGTAAATTTTTCTGCTTTTTCTACTGTAGATTTTCCCTTAGCATCTACGGCTTCTTTTTTATTTATAATCCCTTCTTTTTGATTGGCCAGTTCTGCTTTGGCTTTGCTTTCGGCTTTTGTAGCAGCTTCCGTTTGAACACTGCTGGCAGCCGAAGCACTACCGGAGCTTTTAATTTTTGCAGCCTCTCCCTGCTTTTGAACCTGGCTATTGATTGCCACCGATTGCTGAGATTGAATGGTAGTTTGTGCAGTGCCCACTAATGATAATAAAAGTGCCGAATAAAATAAAAACGTCTTTTTCATAAATTTAGTTTTTTGTTTGTAATGATTAATAACAGTACAAACCTAAAACCCCAACATGAAGGGAATATGAAAAATTAAAAAAAATATTTAGAAGATTTTTTTAGAAAAAACATTATTAAGGAAATAGTTGAGACGACTTTTGGGAGGGCATAAGGATATTTAATATTTGTTTTTCAAATTCACTTATAGTTGTTAAAAGGGGTTGTGCAAGTTGTTTGAATCAATAGAAATTACTTGTTGGGGTCAGCGGCACTAGCGCTGTTACGCATTTAAAATCAATAAGAAATTTTGGCGGCTAAGAAATAAATTAAGATCATATAAACTTTAAGTGAAAAGAATTAATTGTATGCTCGAGTAAATTAATTTGTATTTATAATTTTTTGTGTAATTAATGGAGTTAGTTTAAAATTTAGATAAGTTATTATAACCAAATAATTTTACACACTTTCTTCCATCCAAACTGTGCAAAAAATAACTCCCACTCCTACCCTTTTTTTACCGAAATTCGTCCGTTCCGGTTATTAGAAAATCATAATGTTTCTACAACCAAAAAAAATACAAACTCAAGTTTCTACTTAGTAGCCTGAGGTTAATTATAAACTTTAAAACAATGTTCCCTCCGCCTCGAAATGCTTCGGGGAAAGAGGGTTAGGGGTATGAAATTTTCTCACTTACACGTACACACGCAATTCTCTCTTCTTGATGGGGCTGCCTCCATCAAAAACCTGTATAAAAAAGCCATTGCAGATGGTATGCCTGCATTGGCCATCAGCGATCATGGCAATATGTTTGGTGCTTTTGAATTTGTGAAGGAGGCTTACAAACACAAAAATGCAGATGGCACGCTAAAAGTAAAACCAATTGTAGGTTGCGAGTTTTACATTACGCAGGACCGCACCCGCAAAACATTCAGTAAAGAAGAAAAAGATCCCCGGCATCACCAGATATTACTGGCTAAAAATGAACAGGGGTATAAGAACCTGGTGAAGCTTACTTCGTTGGGTTATATAGAAGGGATGTATAGCAAATACCCCCGCATAGATAAAACACTTATTCATAAATACCACGAGGGGCTGATAGCTACCACCTGCTGCCTGGGTGCATTGGTGCCGCAAACTATTTTAAAAAAAGGCGAGGCCGAAGGCGAGAAC
>JBKJSJ010000065.1:0-3197 GCA_046595965.1 Ferruginibacter sp. | reverse complement strand
AGAACACAAGCTAAGTGCTACTGTCAATATTGGTCCCGCTTTCCGCTGCAAGGCTGCCACAAACCCTGCCCACAAAGCCTCAGCAGGCTTTTCGCTGCAATCGGGTGTAGATGCCGGGCTGCTGCATATCTATCAAAATTTATAATTCAATTATAATATTATATTTTTAGAATACCCATAAATTTATTAACCATTGCACAATATTGTGAGCACACAAAAAGTTATACTACCAACTAAATTTATTAAGTAGAGCATACGACTCCTATGTGGAAATCTTAGATGCTACTTGCCACCGGCAGGTTATGCCTACAGAAATCTTCCTGGATAAATTATTTAGTAAAGTAGGTGTAACTTGTATTCCTGTTTTATCAACCACAATTAATCAGCTATGAAAAAATATTTTATTACACTGTTTTTTTGTTTTATTGTTCCAGCTCTTCTTACTGCACAAAACGGCACTGTTCAAAATGCATCCCAAGCAAAAGATGTACAGGTAGATGTTACAGTTACAGATTTTAAAGACAATGTGCTTAATCATGAGATCATGATTTTTAAAAGTAAGCTTACACAGAGAGAGTACCAGGGGCTTACAGATGATAACGGTAAATTTTCTGTGAGATTACCCGCCGGCGATAAATACGAGATATATATCCTCGGGTTTAAAGATTCTACCACTTATGATGTCATGGATGTTCCAGCACCAGCTCCCAATACATCCTACAAAAAACCATTCATTCTCTCGTTTCAGTTTTCGCCTGCAAAAACTTTTGTTTTGGATAATTGTACTTTTGAAACCGGTAAAGCTACCCTGCAGCCCGAAGCTTCTGCAGTCCTGGATGAACTGGTGGCATACCTTAACCGAAAAGATGATCAACGAATAGAAATTGGTGGCCATACCGATAATGTAGGCAAAGCAGTTAGTAATCTTAAATTATCAATGGACAGAGCCACCGCAGTAATGGACTACCTTATCTCAAAAGGCATCAACCCACAAAGGCTGGAAGCAAAAGGTTATGGAATGACACAGCCTGTGGAAGAAAATACAAATGCCGAAGGCAGGGCTCAAAACAGGAGAACAGAAGTGAAAGTACTAGAATAACTTATTAGAAAACTACAATAAGAATGCTTAAAATATTCCCGGTTACCAATTGTAACCGGGAATTAAATTTAATACCATCTTGATTTACAAAGTTGTCCAACGGACTACGAGTAAATCTTAGAAGGTATTATGCCGATAGCAAAATGTATTGGACTAAATACTGGTATAATCGGTATAAAATGCTTCCTACGGAATTATTACCGATGTCTTTAATAAAGTTTGAATATTAATGTTAACCGAAGCAAGGGCAACCGTTACTTTGTAATCGCCCTGGATCAGGCCGACTTTTGGGGCATAATAACTTTTAATATCAGATACAATGGCCCCAGGTGAAAGGGAGGTGCTTAGATCTGTTTTAACGGTTATTACATTACTGTAATTTGTACCATTTACAGTTTTACTTATTCCCTTTTCTACAATAGAATTTGCAACAAGAATAGGTACAACGCCTAATCCCGCTATTGTTACATTCACAGTTTGTGACCATGATGTGCCAACTGCTGCATTATCCTTTAAATAATTATTTTGGATTTTTACATTATTTAAAGGGAGTGTTTGATAACGGTAATAATCGCTGCCGGTAATATTATAATAATCGGAAACATTCCCATTTGTATGTTTAAATATGCGGTAAATTCTTTGATTTGCAGTTCCCTGCTCCACAGTGGTATCTGTACCAGTAACGGAAACAATATCAATAGCTGTGGTAGCACCCGTAGTACCAGGATTGGTTATCACATCGTAGGTCCAGGTGCTTCCTGTTGTAATGCTCATATATTTATCAACAGAACCCGCGGGAGGAGCGGGATTATTACTTTTTCCACACGAAATAGTAACTAAACAGAGGTAAAGGGCTGCAAATTGTATTTTTTTCATAGTAAAACGTGGTTTGTACTGTAATATTAAGAAAATTAATTTACAAATTAAATTTATACTCCTATCTTTGCGCTCCCAAATTTATGGCTAAACAGGCACTTATCAAACAGGATGGAACAATAGTAGAAGCATTAAGCAACGCTATGTTCAAGGTTAAACTGGAAAATGGGCACGAAATATTGGCGACTATTTCGGGCAAAATGAGAATGCACTATATCCGTATTCTTCCGGGCGATAAAGTAGGAGTGGAAATGAGCCCTTACGATTTAACAAGGGGCAGAATTATATTCAGGTATAAGTAAATTTAAAAGGCTTTTAGCTGCAATGCTTTTGGCTATTAGTAAATAGATAAAACCAACAACAATGAAGGTTAGAGCTTCAATTAAAAAACGCAGTGCAGATTGTAAGATCGTAAGAAGAAAGGGTCGCCTGTATGTTATCAACAAAAAAAATCCACGCTTTAAGCAAAAGCAAGGATAAATAAAAAAGTCATTTGTCAGCAAGTCATCGGTCAATATATCAAAATGACATCTGACCCAATGACTTAACAAATCTTCAAAATAAACAAAAGAATAATTATGGCTCGTATTGCCGGTATAGATTTACCAAAAAATAAAAGAGGCGAAATAGGTCTCACTTATATTTACGGTATTGGTCGTTCTACTGCAGTTTATATTTTAGACAAAGCAGGGATTGATGTAAATAAAAAAGTAAACCAGTGGAACGATGATGAGCAGACTGCCATCCGTAATGTAATAAACACTGAGTTTAAAACCGAAGGTGCCCTGCGTAGCGAAACACAGATGAATATCAAACGTTTGTTGGATATTGCCTGTTACCGTGGTTTGCGTCATCGTAAAGGTTTACCGCTTCGTGGCCAGCGTACACGTACCAACAGCCGCACAAGGAAAGGTAAGCGCAAGACAGTGGCTGGTAAGAAAAAAGTTGCTAAAAAATAATTGATCAGCTTATAGCCAATGGCTATAAGCTTTTAGCTTGTTATATTGACTTGATTTATTTTGATACAACGCCAGATAGCCTAAGTCAGCAGGAGGGTTGTTTCAGTTCCAACTAATATTGGGATATATTATTTAAGATTACCTATTTTTTTAAAAAAATTATGGCAAAAGCACAGGGCGGCAAAAGCACAAAAGCTTCCGCTAAAAAAAGAGTTGTAAAAGTAGAAAGCCACGGCGATGCTCACATTACAGCAAGTTTCAAC
>JBKJSJ010000331.1:0-5295 GCA_046595965.1 Ferruginibacter sp. | reverse complement strand
GTTACTAATATCTTGGCTCTACCTTCTCTGCATTTTGCAAAGAATCTTTTTTGATATACAGGTATGCTTCTTTAAGACATTTTTTTGCCTCTTCATCAATTATTACTTTAAGCTTTTTACTTACCACGACTGCATTTCTTTTTCAAGTTCTTCAAGGGTTGAAAACCCGTCTTTACTTATACGTTCCATAGCTTCATCCAACTCCCTGTTATACTGAACTAAGCTCACGGGCTCACGCTCATCACCGCCCGGCTTTAAAAATGACTTCATCATTTCAAGCAATGACTTTTTTTGTGGCTCATCAAGCCGGGTAAAATAGTGTATCAATTCTTTGTCTAATACGCTTGCCATAGCATTCATGTTTTCACAAATTTGATTTTTTATTTTATCAAATAAGGCTAACTTAAAATACCAGACAGCGCAAACGCATTAAAATTTAATAAGCCTGAAAGGCTGATATTATTATAGGAATCCAGATTATAAATCTGCTCAAAACCCCGAAGGGGTGAAATTTCACCCCTTCGGGGTTTTGAAAAATAGAAAAATTATTCATTTCTATAATAATTGCATCCCTTCGGGATTAAAAAATGCCATTTTTTGTTATTAATAATTTTAATGCGTTTGCCCAGAAATACCAGGCGCATTTCTCTTCTTGATAATCAGCACTACAAAGAATCCGCCTTGCAGCAGCGCAAAGAAAATTAAAATCCGCAAGAGGTTTTATTTAAACAACCCTTAACTTTGACCCTTAATGAAGCTACTCATTAAACAAGCCAACATCATCTGTTCTTCTTCTCCCTTTCATGGGCAAACAAAAGACATTCTCATTATTGATGGAATAATACAAACAATTGCAGAATCCATTACAGAAACTGTGGATGAAACAATTGCTGCAGAAAATCTGCATGTAAGCATTGGCTGGATGGATGTATTCGCACATTTTAATGATCCCGGCATGGAGCACAAAGAAACTCTTGCTTCCGGCGCTGCTGCTGCGGCGGCAGGAGGATTTACAGATGTAATGCTGCTGCCCAATACACAACCTATGGCAGGTTCTAAACCGGTGGTGGAATATATTAAACAAAAAGCAGTAAATCTTCCGGTAAGCATTCATCCCATTGCGGCCATTACTAAAAATGCAGCCGGCAAAGAACTCACCGAAATGTATGATATGTATGCAAGCGGTGCTATTGCATTTAGCGATGGCACACAGGCAATACAAAGTGCGGGTGTATTGCTCAAGGCACTTCAATACGTTTTACCGGTAGCCGCTACCGTAATACAGGTACCTGATGATAAAAGTATTGGCGGACAAGGATTGATGAACGAAGGAATTATCAGCACACAACTGGGATTGCCCGGCAAGCCTGCCATTGCAGAAGAACTAATGATAGCAAGAGATATTGAATTATTAAAATATACAAAATCTAAACTGCACATTTCGGGAGTATCTACCAAAAAAGGAATAGAACTGATAACTGCAGCAAAAAAGGAAGGATTAAATATTAGTTGCTCAGTATCTCCTGCGCATTTGTGGTATTGCGATGAAGATCTTGCTGCGTACGATACCAACCTTAAGCTGAATCCTCCTCTACGCACCCGTGCAGACAGGGATGCACTGCAGGCAGCATTAAATGATGGAGGCATAGATTGCATTGCGTCGCACCACCTGCCCCAGCACTGGGATGATAAAACCTGCGAATTTGAATATGCAAAAAATGGTACCATTAGCCTCGAGGCATTGTATGGTGTGGTCAATAGTTTTGCAAAAAACAGCAACACATTAATAGAACAATTAACCATTGCTCCCCGCCTAATATTCGGCTTGCCTTTACCCGAAATTAAAGAAGGGGCAAATGCAGGGCTAACATTGTTTAACCCCGATGCCACTTATACTTTTGAGCAAAAACATATTCGCTCCATATCCAGGAACTGTGCTTTTGTGGGCAAAACACTCAAGGGGAAAGCGATAGGTATAATCAATGGCAACAAAACTTATTTTAATTAAGATGAAGCAAAAGTCCCCTTTACAAAAAGGAGTAATAACCGCTGTGTTGATGATACTTACATCCTTGTTTTCATTATACGTTTTAAAGAATCCGGTTGAAAGTTATTTTCAAATTTTTATATACATTATATTCGGTGCAGGTATTGTTTGGAGCATGTTCGGTTATTCAAAATCAGGTGCAGATAAAAAAAGTTTTAAGGATTATTTTTCTTATGGGTTTAAAACATTTGTTGTTATTGCATTACTAATGACGGTGTTTGCTTATATTTATTTTATTTTAAATCCAGCATTCAGAGATAATAAGATTGCTGAGAATAGCAGGTTGTTAATATTAGAAGGCAGTCATTTGCAAACAGAAATTGACGAAAATGCTGCACAATTAAAAAAGATGTTCATGCCAATGATGTTATCGGCTGCCATTTTTAGGTATTTAATTATTGGTGCAATAGTTACAGCGTTTGCAGCAGTTTTTTTAAGTAAAAAAAACTATGAAAGCATATAAATAAATTTATCTTAAAAAAATTGGAAAGGGTTGCTCAAAGCTATTAAAGTACAAGAGGGCGATGCAAGGATTTACCACATTGCTTCTTAGCCCGGACAACAAAAAATAAATATGGACTTATCAATTGTAATACCACTTTACAACGAAGACGAATCGCTGCCCGAACTGGCTGCATGGATAGAGCGTGTGGTGCAGGCCAATAACTACAGCTACGAAATAATAATGATAGACGATGGCAGCACAGACAACTCCTGGAATGTGATTGAAAGTTTGAGAGCAGCTAATGCCAATATTAAAGGTATTAAATTTCAAAGAAATTATGGTAAGAGTGCTGCACTCAATGAAGGATTTAAAGCAGCCAAGGGAGATGTGGTAATTACCATGGATGCAGATATGCAGGACAGCCCGGATGAAATTCCCGAACTGAGAAACATGATTATTAACGATCGTTTTGATATGGTGAGCGGATGGAAAAAGAAACGCTACGACAACACGCTTACTAAAAATATTCCGTCTAAATTATTTAATGCGGCGGCACGCCAAAGTTCTGGCATAAAACTGCACGACTTTAATTGCGGGCTAAAAGCATACCGATTAAAATTGGTAAAGAGTATTGAAGTATATGGTGAAATGCACCGCTACATTCCCATACTGGCCAAGTGGGCAGGCTTTAGAAATATTGGTGAAAAAGTGGTAGAACACAGGGCTCGTAAATTTGGCGTAACTAAATTTGGCTGGGAGCGTTTTGTAAATGGTTTCCTCGATTTATTCTCCATTATGTTTGTGGGAAAGTTTGGTAAAAGACCCATGCATTTTTTTGGCCTATGGGGAAGCATTGTATTTTTTATGGGTTTGTGTATATGGTTGTATTTATTTATTGCAAAAATTGCTTTTCAAAAATACAATATGACAGACCGGCCTTTGTTTTATATAGGCATCATTTCATTGGTGATTGGTGTGCAACTTTTTCTGGCAGGCTTCCTGGGAGAACTGATAGCAAGAAATTCTGCAGAAAGAAATTCTTACCTGATAGAAGATAAAGTTGGTCTCTAATTTCATTCCGGTATAATTTATAAATCATATTAAAAATACTGCATTTTTTTCTGTGAAACTTCCTTATGTCTCTTTCAAAAAAAATTATCATCATTGGTCCCGCCTACCCTTTACGTGGCGGCGGCATGAGCACTTTTAACGAACGCCTGGCCAGGGCTTTTATGCAGGCAGGCCATACCGTTAGTATCTATACATTTTCTCTGCAGTATCCTTCCTTTCTTTTTCCCGGCAGCTCACAATATTCTGCAGAAGCAGCACCGGTTGGGTTAACTATAAAAGTGCTCATTAATTCTATCAACCCTTTCAATTGGGTAAAGGTTGGCAATCTACTTCGCAAAGAAAGACCGGATATTATTGTAGTTCGTTACTGGCTGCCTTTTATGGGGCCCTGCTTTGGAACAATCCTGCGCCTTGCCAAAAAAAATAAACATACCAAAGTTGTTTGCATTGCCGATAATATAATACCCCACGAAAAGCGCATGGGTGATACTGCTTTTACAAAATATTTTATTAAACCCGTGGATGCTTTTATTACCATGAGCGAAAAAGTTTTAAACGATTTAAAACAATTCAACAATCATAAACCTGCAGCCTATATCCCCCACCCGCTGTATGATAATTTTGGAGAAATAATAAGCAAAGCAGCAGCAAGAAAACATTTAGGGATTTTTACTGATGACCCCATTATTTTGTTTTTTGGCTTTATTAGAAAATATAAAGGGCTGGATATTTTATTGGAAGCAATGGCTTTGCTGAAAGAAAGAATGCCCACCTTAAAATTGATGATAGCCGGAGAATTTTATGATAGCAAAAAAGAAACAGAAGAGCAGATTACAAAATTGGGCATAAAAGACAGGCTGATACTGAAAACAACTTTTATCCCCGACAGTGAAATAAAAAATTATTTCTGTGCTGCCGACCTTGTAGTGCAGCCCTACCGTAATGCCACGCAAAGCGGTGTAACTCCACTTGCTTATCATTTTGAAGTGCCAATGGTTGTTACCAATGTAGGAGGACTGCCAGCTATGGTGCCTCACAATAAAGTGGGGCTTGTGGCCGAGCCCGATGCCGCATCCATTGCCCAAAATATTGAAAGCTTTTTTGAAACAGGTGCTGCACATTATTTACCTTACCTTAAGGAAGAAAAGAAAAAATACAGTTGGGAGATACTGCTGAATAAAATATTGAATGTTACGTAGGTTAAAAATTATACGTAACCTCATAAAAATTTCTTTAAGCAATGAAAACAAAACTTACTTTAAATATTGATGATGCAGTAATAGAAAAATTAAAAGTCGTTTCTTCCCTTCCTTACAATACAAACACATTATAAAGAGAAATACAGCACAAAGGCTGCCCCCACGCTTGTATGGGTTCGTTCTTAAACTTACCTTTGCATTATGAACAGCACAATTAAAAATATTATACAGGCTTCTATTGATACCAAACAGCAATTGCTGCAGGATGAAAATTTACTTCAAACAATAATTGACTGTGTGGAATTAATAAACACTGCATTTAAAAATGGCAACAAGGTTTTATTTTGTGGCAATGGAGGCAGTGCAGCAGATGCACAGCACCTTGCAGCAGAACTAAGCGGCCGGTTTTACAAAGACCGGGAAGCCCTTCCGGCAGAGGCTTTGCACGTAAACAGTTCTTACCTTACTGCAGTGGCAAACGATTATAGTTTTGATGTAATTTATTCAAGGCTGGTAGGAGGCTTTGGAAAAAA
>JBKJSJ010000135.1:0-8261 GCA_046595965.1 Ferruginibacter sp. | reverse complement strand
TTCTTCGTAAGCTACGGTATAAGGATAGTCTGATGAATAAAATTCATTTTCTTTATAGCGTGCATCCGATAATAAACTAAATCCATCGTAGGCACTATAATCTTTCCAGTCATTTTTGTTAGTATGTTTTATTTCTTTGCCCATGCTGTTATACAGCTTTGCCGATACCGAATTAATGCGGTTGAATTTGCCATAATAAGTTTTATAATTTGCATAGCTGCCGGCAGCCGCATTTAAAATAGTATAAACATGTTTTTCAGAAAGGGTATATTCTGAGGACGATTTGATCGTTAAAATATATTCTTCTTCCCGCTTTACTATATCAGCCTTTTTGTGTAAAGAATCGGGGATAAAAAATATATTATATTCCTGCGCTTTAATAAGGTTGTTTATAAAAACTGCAAAAACAAGGACAATAAATTTCATCATTATTTTATCTTTTTAAATACAACCTGTTCTGCTTCTTTTTTTACAATATAGCTGTAGAAGTCCCGCAGGTTTTGATAATCTTCATTTAAATAATTAGCTTTCATTAACTGCAGCCGGGTGCGCATCTGTATGGTATTACTTTCTACAGAAATTAAATATTCAAACATGCCCTCATCTTCATTAAATTTTATCCGCACAGATTTTGGCAGTTCATCTATTTTATATCCCAGGGGTATTTCCATCCGCAGGGTATAAATTTCATCAATGGTATAAGGCATTTCTACCGGGTAAAATCTTTCTGCGGCTGTAAAGGGATTTTTCTTTATAGCCTGCCCCAGCATTGGATCAAAGTAAACAATATCCTCGGCTGCAAATGCCTTAAAATTCATTTCATACCTTAACCCTACCGGTTCTTTCAATAATTTTAAAGAATCTACCTGTATATTCGATATTATAATTTCTTCGGGATATTCCTGCTGCACCGATTTTTTATAATCATCTATTAAAGTTTTTGTCATTTTATTCCTGAATTTCTGCGATGTATAGACCCCCATATTTTGCACTAAACTGCCCTCCAAACCTCCTTTGTCTATATTGGAAATAAACACACTGGTAATATTAGTTTCCTTTAAAGAATCTGAACTAAAATAAACAGGCTGTGCCATTTTATTGGTTATTTCTCTTGCCTGCCCGTTATATACTTTTGTAGGCAAATGCCCAAACGATAACTGTTTTGCCGTGGCATCCAGGTAATAAATTTTATTATCTATTACCAGTTTTGCTATTACATAATTATACCTGTTTATCAGTGGGTAAATTTCATGCGTAAAACCATTTTCCCTGGTGCTGAGAATAACAGGGCTTACATTTAATTTTACACTTTTCAGCATAGCTATCAGCAGCATATTAATATCTGCTACAGAGCCATTTTTGTTTTTAAAAATATCTTTTAAGTTAGAGTTGATGTAAATGCCATACTCATCATTAAAGCTAAAATTATCTTTTACGAATTCATAAATTTTAAATGCTTTTTCTATTGGGGTAGCCCCTGATTTTACCAGCAGGTTCATATCATCATCCAGCCAGTTGTTGGGCCTGTCTATCAGCAGGCCAAATCTTTCATTTTCATTTAAATCGCTGGCCACTTTTGTCCAGCTATCTAAATAATTGGTGGGTAGCCTGTTAGGGAATGCTACCTGGTTTAACTGAAATTCTATTTTACTTACGGCATTGCGCACAGTAGTGGTATAAGATTCTTCTTTTATAGCAGGCACATCTTTCATTATCCAGGTGTGCTCATCTAAAGTTCCATCAATTTTAAAATTATTTATCCCTGAGGTTACTGCCCCGCCTCTTAGTCCCCCTCCTTCTCTTTCTATATGTTCTGTAAACTGAAAACTAATATTAGACCGCTCTACTTTATTTACCAGGAATTGGCCATAGCCCTGCGAAAGGGTTACATATTTAAAAAATTCAGGAATGGCTGCTTCATACTGGCTCCACAGTACAGGGTATTGGCCCTGGAAGGTCCAGGACTGCAGGTTAAAAAAGAAATCGGATTTTACCCGGTAAGAATATTCAATAATGCTTCCTTCTTTTAGTGCCGGGAAAGTAAATTTTTTATAGATCCAGTTCTTGCTATGCTTCTCGGTAAACACAGAAGATTTTTCTACTTTGGTTTGCACCAGTTTTCCATTTTCTGTATTGTAAGTAACAGCATCCAGGTCCTCCAGTTTTTCTTCTTTGTTATTACTTACATAAAGTGGTATGGTAATGGTAGCCGCATCAAATCCATTTTTATTAATAATTTTTATTCTTTTTTTCTGGGTAAATATTAAAGAAAAAGTAAGATCCGAGGCATTGGCCATAAAAACAGATTTGCCCATATCTGCCAATACCACCGCATTGGTGCTGGAATCTACCAGTACAGAATTAACTTCAAAATCCTGCAGCGCAACTTTGCCGAATTTAATTTTTAATTTTTCCTGTGCAAATAATACAGATGGCAGGCAGCATATTGCCAGTAATAAGCAGGTAATTTTTTTTGTAAACATGAGTAGGGTTTTGGTCAGGGTAAAAAGAAGATGTTCAAATATAGTGCTTATTTCGAAATGGATAATTGAATATTTTGTAGTAAGAAAAACAAATATTTATTAAAAAGTGAATATCCTTTTTTTAGATCATTTGCAGGGCAATAATTTTAGTTTCAAATAATTTAATCTGCAGGTTAAACCGGCAGAAAACTAATTTCAGTATTTATGTATATAGCCGGTATAAGCGCATTTATTAAGCAGGAAACTATTTTTAAATTTAATTTTTATCAATAGCCAACCACTTAAAACAATTTAATATCTGTAATGTTATTTTAAAGTATTTTTATCACTCACTCCCGTGCATTACTTTAAAATAAAATAAATACGGGGATTAACCAAAATCAGCCAAATGAATTATTCGATTACAAAAACCTGCCTTCCCTTTATTGCCTTATTTATTTCCTTAACAATTTCGGCGCAGGAAAAACCTGCCCCTACAGGACCACCAACTGTAACAACACCACCCACTCCCCCCAAGCAGGGGCCCAAGCCTTATAAAGAAATAATTACAGATAAAGCTGTAACAAAAAAAGGGTTGTTTACAATCCATAAAGTAGAAGATAAATATTATGCAGAGCTGCCTGGAAAATTATTGGGCCGTGATATTTTGGTAATAAACCGGGTATCCAAATCATCCATAGAAAGCCCAAAAGCTTTTGGCGGATATGCAGGAGACCAGATTGGAGATAACGTTGTTCGCTTTGAAAAAGGGCCTATCAATAAATTGTTTTTAAAAAATATTTCTTACAAAGTAAATCCGGATAGTACCAAGCAAATGTACAGGTCTGTTGTAAACAGCAATATTCAACCCATTGCTTTGGCTTATGATGTAAAAGCTTATGCACCCGATAGTTTGGGTAGCGGCATTGTAATAGACATTACCGATAATATTCTGGCCGATAATGAAATATTTGGATTTGCAGGTTTTGCAAAATCCCAGTTCCAGGTGGGTGCTTACCAGGCAGATAAATCTTATATTTTATCTGTAAAACCATATCCTGAAAATGTAGAAATTAAAACGGTAAAAACTTTTCTTAAAAGTACCGGAGCTGCTTCCTTTCCCGGGTTTCCGCCAGCGGCTCCTAGCCAGGCCACGGTAACATTAGAGATGAACAGCTCCTGGCTCATACTGCCCGAAAAGCCCATGAAACCCAGGTATGAAGACAACAGGGTAGGATATTTTTCTACCGGATACACCGATTTTGATGCCAACCAGCAAGGCGTAAAAGATATTAGCATGATTGCCCGCTGGAGACTGGAACCTAAGCCGGAAGATATGGAGAAATACAAAAGGGGCGAACTGGTAGAACCTGCCAAACAAATTATTTATTACATAGATCCTACCACACCCAAAAAATGGGTGCCCTATCTTATACAGGGTATTAATGACTGGCAAACAGCTTTTGAAACAGCAGGTTTTAAAAATGCTATTCTGGGCAAAGAAGCTCCAACCTGGCAGCAAGATAGCACCTGGAGTATGGAAGATGCCAGGAACAGTGGCGTAATTTATAAACCCTCCTCTGTGCAAAATGCTTACGGGCCCAGTACCACCGATCCACGAAGTGGAGAAATAATAGAAAGTCATATCGGCTGGTTTCACAATGTAATGGAGCTCTTAAGAAACTGGTATATGATACAGGCCGCAGCAATAGATCCAAGAGCACGCAAAATGGTTTTTGATGATGAACTGATGGGCCAGCTCATTCGTTTTGTATCATCGCATGAAGTGGGGCATACGCTTGGCTTGCCACACAACTTTGGTTCTTCTGCCGGTGTGCCGGTAGAAAACCTGCGCAATAAAGCATGGGTAGAAGCCAATGGCCACACACCCAGTATTATGGATTATGCCCGGTTTAATTATGTGGCACAGCCCGAAGATAATATTGCCCCTTCGGGAATTTATCCCCGCATTGGCGCTTATGATAAATGGTCTATTGAATGGGGATATAAATTAATTCCGGAAGCCGCCACCGCCGAAGATGAAGTTGCTATTTTAGATAAATGGATAGAAGCAAAAGCATCTGATAAAAAATATTATTATGGCCGTCAGGGTCAGCAGGACGATCCAAGAGATCAGTCGGAAAGTATTGGAGATAATGCCATGAAAGCTTCTGCTTATGGCATAAAAAACCTGCAGCGTATTTTGCCCAATTTAATAAACTGGACAAAAATGCCCGATGAAGATTATAGTAATTTAAGTGCTTTATATGGAGAAGTGGTGGGGCAGTTTCGCAGGTACATTGGCCATGTAGGATACAACTTTGGTGGCGTGTATGAAAACCTGAAAAAAAATAACCAGGCTGGCGATGTGTATGAGTATGTATCTAAAGCCACACAAAAAGAGGCAGCGGATTTTATAGGCAAACAGGTATTTTCTACACCCACCTGGCTTATTAATAAAGAGATTACCGGCAAAACAGGCTTAAATACTACCACTACAATTTTATCGCTGCAGGAAACTGCCTTAAATAAAATGCTGAGCACTTCTACCATGAATAAAATGTTGAATGCCGAAGCAGCCATTGGCAACCAGGCTTATACTGTAAATGATTTACTCAGCGATTTAAAGCAGGGGGTATTTACAGAACTTACCCAAAAAAAACCGATTGATATTTACCGGAGAAATTTGCAAAAAGCTTATGTAGAAAGATTGGGCAATCTTATAAATCCCCCGGCCGCAACAGGCGGCATCACTATCTTTTTTGGCAATGCTGCACCGGTAATAGATACCAAAAAAACTGATATTCTTTCTTACTTAAAAGGGCATACCCGTGAATTAAAATCACAGGTAGATGCTGCTGTATTTTCGGCCACAGATAAAGCAAGCAAATATCATTTGCAGGATTTGAGCGACAGGTTAAAGAAGATATTGGATCCTAAATAGAAAATAGATGGATGACAATATTTTTTTTTAAAAAAATAAAAGATAATTCACCGATAATATATAAATTATAATTACAAGTTCCCATTGATGTTTATTAATGGGAACTTTTTTTTGCAGGCCCGGGGAAATGATGGTTCTGTATTTTTGCCTTTGTTGCATCATTTTATTTTTATTTGTTTCCATTTTAAAAAAATTCCGGTTGCATATTTTTACGATTAAACCTTTGTTGTGCAAATTTGTTAACTGATTAAGAAATTATTTTTAAGTTTTAATTATTTGTTTTGCGTTCAATAATTATTTTAAAATATTTTTTAATAATTCAAGAAAAACTATAAAACATTTATATTTCGCCCTTGTTATTGAATGGGAAAAAGGTATAAATGAAAACGTACAATTAAAAAAATCATTAACTTAACAGTCTTATCCCCACCCATAAAAACATAACCCTCCCATTTTACATTTATTTACCAACACTAAACAAACTTATTATGAAATGTTTTAATCATTCAAAAATTAAGCTGCTCATCTTATTTTTCTTATTCAGTTCCTTAAAAATGGTGGGGCAAAACGGTACTGTTACAGGCATCGTTAAAGATGCTGCAGGCACTCCACTCAGCGATGCTTCTGTAGTGGTTCAGGCCGGCAAACTGGGTACACGTACTACTGCCGATGGAAAATTTTCTTTGAGTTTACCTGCGGGTACTTATATGCTTATTGCCAGTTTTACCGGCAAATCATTAACTCAAAAACAAGTTACATTAGCTGCCGGTGAAGCCGTTTCAATGGATTTTACCCTGGCGGATGCAGGCGACCTTGAGGGCATATTGGTCATTGGTTCCCGCACACCCCGGAGAGTATCTACGGAAACTGCAGTGCCGGTAGATGTTTTAAATATCAGTGAGCTGGCCATAGCCGCACCACAAAATAACCTGAACCAAATTTTAAATTATGTGGCACCTTCTTTTACTTCCAATACACAAACAGTGGCAGATGGTACCGATCATATAGACCCAGCCCAACTGCGTGGCCTTGGCCCCGACCAGGTATTGGTTTTACTAAATGGTAAAAGAAGGCATTCTTCTTCTTTGGTAAATGTAAATGGCACGCCGGGCCGTGGCTCTGTGGGTACCGACTTAAATGCCATTCCTGCTTTTGCTATCGAAAGAATAGAAGTTTTAAGAGATGGTGCAGCAGCACAATACGGCTCCGATGCCATTGCCGGTGTGATAAATGTAGTAATGAAAAAAAGTACGAATAAATTGACTGCCGCTTTATACGGTGGAGGAAATGCAAGCAGAGGTGCCAATGATCACCGGGGTGGTATGGATGGCAAACAGGTGCAATTAGATTTAAATTATGGATTTGCTGCAGGCAAAAAAGGTTTTGTAAATTTTACCGGTAGCGTAACAACAAGGGAAGATACCCGCAGGGCTACGGATTTTAATGGCAACTTATTTAATGCTTACAACGCTATCGAGAACAGGGCTTTGACTGGTGGTGTAAATTTGTCTTCATTATTCAGCAATATCAATAATACTCCCAACACTGCGCAGATAATAAGTGCCATAAAACAATATGCACCTGCAGTAAGTTATTTAACGGCAGCACAGCAAACCAATATACAAAATGCGACTACCATTACAGCATTGCAGGGCATTTTAAATGCAAATGTTACTAACGATGAATTGGCATTTCGTGGTCTTGAAAGAAGAGATTTTAATATGCGAATAGGGCAGAGCAAATTATCGGGTGGGCAAATATTTATGAACACAGAATTGCCCATAAATGCCAGCCATAGTTTTTATACTTTCGGTGGTTTTGGTATCCGTGATGGCAACTCTGCCGGTTTTTACAGGAGACCCAATCAAAACAGAACACTTACCGAAATTTATCCCAACGGTTTTCTTCCCGAAATTGGATCAAAGATTACAGACGCATCTATTGCGGTGGGTGTAAGAGGTAAAGTATTAAATGGATGGAATTATGACCTGAGTAATACTTATGGGCAAAATCAATTTAAATACACAATAGAAAATACTTCCAATGCTACACAGGGCATTAAATCGGCCACAACATTTAATGCCGGTAAATTAGGCTTTAGTCAAAATACTACTAACCTCGATCTGTCGCATGAGTACGATGTGTTGGCGGGTTTAAACCTGGCCTTTGGTGCAGAGCTTAGATTAGAGAATTATAAGATTACTGCCGGAGATCAAAACTCTTACGAAAGATTTGATATAACCGGTGCGCCTGCTACGCCCACAACACCCGCTACCCAATTGCCCACCGATTTTTTTGGATCAGGAAGGCCAGGTGGTGCGCAGGTATTCCCGGGTTTTAGACCAGCCAATGCTTTAAGTGAAAACAGAACCAGTGGTGCAGGTTATATAGATGTAGAACTCAATCCTACCAAAGCATGGTTGTTAAATGGAGCAGTGCGGTATGAAAATTATTCCGATTTTGGAAATACGTTCAGTTATAAATTTGCTACACGCATTAAATTAATGAAGGGCTTAAATCTCAGAGCCGCTGTTGCTACTGGTTTCCGGGCACCATCCCTACAGCAAAAATATTTTAACTCCACTGCTACACAGTTTTTAGGAGGTTTGCCTTTTGAAGTAAGTACATTTCCTAATGAATCCAAACCAGCCAAAATATTAGGTATTCCGAAATTAAAACAAGAAGATTCAGAAAGTTACAGTGCAGGTTTTACCTACAAAGTTCCTAATACCGGATTAACTTTTACTGTAGATGGATATTTTGTAAAAATAAAAAACCGTATTGTACTTACCGGACAGTTTCCCCGGCCCCCCGGCACACCTACCGGTGACTTACTTATATTGCAAAAATTATTT
>JBKJSJ010000453.1:0-8485 GCA_046595965.1 Ferruginibacter sp. | reverse complement strand
GTTTCCGGTAATGCGACCTAGTTCTTTTTCCTGGTAAACCCATTTACCGGTTTCCAGGTTTTTGGCATTAATACTCATATCGTATTGCATGCTGGCCGGGTTATTAAAATTGATGAGCGTGCCAAATGCAGTAGCATTTCCAAAAGAAGAATTTATTTGCAGGTTAGTTTTTATGCGGTTCATATTGCCGGCCAGTAAACCCCTTACAGTAATTAATTGCGGCAGGTTAATGGGCTGAGAACTGTTTTTTATAAAGCCTTCAAAAAAAGATTTTGGTGCTGTAAAGCTTTTAATATTTAAATTATAATTTAAATACCTGCTATCGGAAATATTACTGGCAGTGCCAGATACCTGTAAGTTAAACGGGCTTCCACTTACAGAACGTGCATCCAGGTAGCGGATGTAAAGCAGGTGTGCATCGCCACGTATATCTGCATTGAGCAAAACATCGCCCACAGCATTCAACTGTTTTTTATATTTACGGGTGAGGCTTTCGGCCAGCAGGTCCAGGTCTTTTTTGCTAATGATCGTATTGGTTAAAAGAATATTGTTTTGAGGAAGCCCGGTGGGGCCATTGCCGGAATGCGTAAAAGATAAAGGATAAATCATGGCATTGGCCTGCAATAAAGAACCGGGTGTTTTTACATACAGGTCTTTTATAAAAATGTTTCCGCTATCTAATTTTACTGCTCCTTTTAAACTGTCTACCTGAAAACCACTTTTATCTTTAAAAGCAAATGTTGCAATGGTAGATTGAAAAACCTGGTTTAGATAAGAAGTATTTAATGCCTTTAGCTTTACATCGGTGGTAGCAAAATGGTTATAATCGAATCCATTTATTTTTACGGGTGTAGAATTATTATTGTAGGTAAGGCGGTTGTTGCTAAGGTCCATATCATCTATTACAAAACCCAGTTCTTCAATTTTTATAATAGTATCTCTTACGGTAATTATTTTTTTCTTTTCTACCACTTCATGGTCAAACCGGATATTGGAATTAGCCAATTGAATATATTTTCCCGTAAGCAGTTTGCGGTACTGAAGGTTATTGAGTCCCAGCAATTGCAACTGGCCAATGCTATTGGTACTTTTTATTTTATTTTCATCATCCTCGATTTCAATATAACTGTTTTTAAAAATGAGGCTGTCTGCCTTTATGGTGGGCCACACGGCTGCCGTCCTTATTTTGGTAGTATCTGCCCATTTGTTTTGCAGTATTAACTGAAACTTTAATTCATCTGCGTATAATTTTTCAATATCAAAATTCAGGGCATTGATGTCTAGATTATTTAACCTGAGTTCAAAGTCCTTTACACTCATACGGGTATAGCTGCCTGTTTTATTATCCAGCATATTAAACCGCACTTTTTTTAATATGAGTTCTTTTAGAGAAAGATCTATAAGAGTTGTGTCCTTGGTTTTTAAGGAATCTTCCGATTTACTCTTAAAGGCATCTACTACAAACTGAAAATTAAAAACACTGTCTGTTTCCTGCTTTACCAGGTTTACATACATGTTATTCAATTCTATTTTATCTACCTGGTATTTTCCGCTTAGCAATTTAATCATGGCCACATTAGCCTTTATTCTGCTACCAAAGAGAAGGGTATCCTTATTCCGGTCCCGCATTAAAACCCCGTTTAATTCTACCCAACTTGGCAACCGGTAGTTTAAAGAACCAATCAAAAATTCGGTATTTGTTTTTTGGGAGATATATGCCTGTAGTTTATTACGGATTATGTTTTTAGCCGTTCTGGTTTGGAGAAACAAAAAGGCAAGTAAGATCAGGGCAAGTATGCCTGCAATAAAAAATATAAATCGCCTAACCCATTTATTCATATTGTACTGATATAGAAAAACCATACCGCAATTTTAATATCAACTATAAGCAGCTTTACCACTACTATAAATTACTATGAGGAATATATTCCCCAATAAATAAATATATATGAGATGATGCAGATTATAATTTTATAAAAAAGCACATATAAAAAAGGCAATTTTATATTTCTTAATTTTTACTGGCACGAATTTTTGCATTTAATAAAATAAACAAACAGGCATGGCGAAAACAAAAAATACCATCAATACCGGGGAGACAGATAAAAAAACCCATAGCGGATACAATGAAAAAAATCCTACGGAGCCACAGGGTGCTTTTAAAGCAGATTCTATGGAAACTAAAAGCAACACCCCGGTAAAGAAATCCAACAAAGACATCATAAAAAAATAATACAGTTTTTTTTATTCCATTTAACTTTTTAAAAAACACAACCCTGTATTTTAAAGTATTAGTTGAATTTTTTAAAAGAATTGCCGCAGATACGCAGATTTATCTGCGCATCTGCGGCAAAAAATAAAATGGTAATTGGCAAAATTATTTTTAATAATTTTCTTAACCAATTTGCTGATCGTCCCGGTTTTCTATTCTCACTTTTTTTATAAAATCATCATAGCCATCTGCATTGTTGCTTGCGGCACCATAAGTATCTATACTGTAACCTTCCAGTTCGTCATTGGCTTTTATTAAATATAAAATAACAGAATCGGAAGGATCCGATTCGCCTTCAAACCGGTAGGTTTTAATAATGGTCAACTCTTCAGGCTGGTAATGCTTGGTGCCATTGCAGGTAAAGCCTTCGGGGGTCATGATAAATTCATTGTCCTGCCTGCGAAGCCGCAGCGTTTCTAAAACAGACGTTAAAGTAGTCATGTGTGTCGTTCTCGTTTCCATAACATGTTGTATTTAAATATAAAATAATTTACACACAGGTTAAAACAAGAATAGTGCCCTATACCTGCATTAAAATATTTAATTTTTATTGCCTTAATATAAATGAAGGGATGATTAATATTACCTGTTAGATAACCTTATAATCATTTTTTTAACCGAGGTTCCTGCTTTCTTCAAAAGCTTTTATTTTATTATAGAGGGTTTTGCGGTCTATATTTAATTTTTCTGCCGCTTTGCTTTTATTGTATTTTACTTCCTTGAGTACATTCATAATGGTGTCGTATTCTGCCTGCAGCGAAGCTCCTTTTAGCCCAACAGGTTCATTAAAAGTAATTGGTTTTTCTGCTGAAGATGCATCTGTAGGTCTTGTTGAAAGAATTTGTACTCCACCAATAATTTCCCAGGGCAATACATTGCTGTTTATTCTTCCTGCAGTAGTAAGTAAGCCTGCCCTGCGAATTACATTTCTAAACTCTCTTAGGTTGCCCGGCCAACTGTAGTTTAAAAACAATTGTATTACTTCATCTTCAAAACCTTCCAGGTCTTTGTTTAATTCGCCCGATACTTTTTTAATAAAAAAATCGGCAAACAAAACAATATCTTCTTTTCGTTCCCGCAGGGGTGGAATGGCTACAGAAAATTCATTGAACCGGTGATAAAGATCTTCCCTGAATTTTCCTTTTCTGTAAGCCTCCTGCAGGTTTTCGTTGCTCGCTACCAAAACCCTTACATCGGTAGTAAGATCTTTGTTGCCACCAACCCTTTTAAATTTTCTTTCCTGTATTACCCTTAATAAACTTGCCTGCACATCTAAGGGCAGGTTAGCCACCTCATCTAAAAATAAAGTGCCGCCGTTAGCAACTTCAAATATTCCTTCCTTATCTGTAAGTGCACCGGTAAAAGATCCTTTTACATGGCCAAACAGTTCGCTGCCTGCAAGCTCCCGTGATAATGTGCCGCAGTCAACAGCAATAAAAGGTTTATCGTGCCTGCTGCTTTTTTCATGAATGGTTTTGGCCATCACTTCTTTTCCTGTGCCGCTCTCTCCATATAAAATAACGCTGTAGTTGGTGGGTGCCACAAGGTCTATCTGCTGATACAAAGCCAGGCTCAGTGGCGAAATACCCACCAGGAATTCGCTGTTGGCCGTCCAGGTAAATTTTTTTCCGGAATTATTAATGTTCTGGGGCCTACCTACATCATCGGTATTACCATCTGGCGAAACGATGGGCTCGTTAAGTGCTTTATTAATTACATTGAGCACTTCTTCTGGTATCAATGGTTTAGTAATGTAATCAAATGCACCCTGCCGCATTACATCTACGGCCATCTTTATATCTGAATATCCTGTAATGATAATAACAGCGGCCTGCGGATTTATTTTTTTAAGCTCTGTTAATACACTTCTGCCATCCATATCTCCCAGCCTGAAATCGCATAGCACCAGGTGGAAGTTGCTGGCTTTAAATTTTGCCAACCCCTTTGCACCCGTAAAAGCCATATCTGTCTCAAATCCTTTTCGCTGCAGGAACCGGCTTAATAAATTACACATGTCCATGTCATCATCTATAATGAGTATATGCTTCATATTTGTAAGTTGATTATAAAACTTAAAACTACAACTTAGGATTTTATTCCTACAATCGGGTTTTAAATCTACAGTATCGGAAAGTTTTTTATTATTAAAAATGTTTGTTTATTAATCTCCTTTTGCAAATCCAATGCCTTTTACCTTGAATTTTTTGTTTTTTTAAGCAATGTTTTTACTTGGCTGATTTTTTGAACCTTTCATATAAAGAAATAGCATAAGCCATGTGAGCTTTAAAGAATTTTGAAACCATTATGGAAAAAGTTTTAATTATAGATGATGAGGTGGATATTTGTTATTTTTTAACCCGCAACCTGAATAAAAAAAATTATTTTGCCTCTTATGTAAATAATTTAAAAGATGCAAAGCTAGCTTTAGACAAGCAACATCCCTCAATTTTATTATTAGATAATCATTTGCCTGATGGGTTTGGATTAGATTTTGCCCAGGAGGTAAAACTAAACCACCCCGAAATAAAAATTGTAATGATTACTGCCCATGATACCCCTAACGACCGCTCCAATGCAACAAAAAAAGGAGTAGATTATTTTTTATCTAAACCCTTTATAATGACCCAGATTTTTGATGCAATAAAAAACATAATAAAGAAGCATTAATTAATTACAGAAATACTTTTACTGTTTTTTGAGGATTTACTTCTACAATACGTGGCAGATATTAATCAATATTTAAAGTAATAGTAAAACAAGTACCTTCTCCTGCCTTAGTATTTACATTAATATTTCCTTTGTGATTTAATATTATATTTTCTGTATTGGTTAGCCCCAAACCATTTCCTTTTTGTTTGGTAGTAAAATAAGGCTCAAATAATTTAGATTCAGAATCTTCATCAATACCAATTCCGTTATCTGTTATCATTATCACACATTTATCGCCTTCTTTTTTTGTTTCAATAAGCAGTTGGGCATTCTCCATTGCTTCCATTGCTTCCAGGGCATTGATGATAATATTTAAAAAAGCAATTTTTATTTTTTCTTTATCCACCGAAATTTCGCAAATATCATTTGCATAAACTTTTACCAGGCTTACATTGTGCAGGAGCATTCTGTCTTCTGCTTGTTTAAGGGTTTCATCCATCAGTTCGTTTACCGATACTTTTAAATAATTTAATTCGGCAAATTTTGTAGAGTTGAGCAACTCAGAAATAAGCTGGTTAATGCGGTGGCTGTTTCGGGTAATCATTTCAAAAAGAAAACCGGTATTTTCGTCATTGGGCGGAAATTCTGCACTCAATTGATCGGCAGCAAGATTTATATTAGTGAGCGGGTTTCTTATTTCATGAGCTATGGTACGGGCTATACGGCCGGTAGCGGAAAATTTTTCCTGACCCCGCATTTGTATCAGTTCCTTATTGGCTTCGGCCAGTTCTTCAATGTGGGCTTTTAATTCATCCTGGTAAGTTCTTACCTTTTTTTCTGCCCGTATGCGTTGCTTATTTTCTTTTACATGGGTAGAGAATCCAAATACTACCAGGAAAAAGGCTATTATGATAGATGCAATAACAATGCTTTGAACGGCATCTGTAATTATTTTTAGTTTTTGATCTCTTTGTCCTATTAATGCATGTTCCCTGTTCTGAATTTGCTGCACCTCTTTTCTTATAAACTCCATATTGGCCTTAGACGTTTTAAAACTATCGAGCATGCCAGGAGTATTTACCTGGTTGCTGTGTCTTACAGATTTTAAAGTCTGCTCAAAATAAGCATACTTTTTTTCAATATTAAATTTCACACTGTCTATGCCTTGTGCCTGCACTTTATTATCAGCAACTAATATTTTGGTTTCATTAAATACAGAATCCACAGATCTTCGGGAACCAAAGTAGGGGGTTAAATATTCAACATCGCCGGTAATTAAATATCCCCTGAATCCAATTTCTCCATCCTTCACTTTAGATAACATCAATTCCAGGTTTGCAATTACCTTATGAGTAACTGCTACCAATTTTGCGTTTTTTATCAACTCGCTGTTGGCATAAAGCGTGAGCAAAAAGGAAACCAGCAATAAAAAAAATCCAGTAATATAGCCCGCCTTTATTTTGCCTTCGTATTGTATATTTTGTAAAATCGTTCGCACTATAAAAATTTAAGGAGTAGTAAAAGTTTTTAAAAATCAGCATCCTAATTTATTCATTATCTTTCAAATGAAAATAGTTTAGCATCGGGCTTATTTTTCTTTAATAGAATATCAGTTATTATTTCTGCAGCAATTAAACTAAAGGTAATGCCATTGCCACCAAAACCCAGTGCAAAAAAAAATATTGGGCAATTTTTTATACGTCCGTATAAATGGTAACCCATCTTTGGTACTGCCAAAAGTGCCCGCCCAGCTAAACTCCGCCACAAAAGGAATGGCAGGAAATAATTTTTTAAAATCTTTTACAAGGCTTTTGATTTTAGCCCTGAGCAAAGCATCTCTTTTAGCCTGGCGAATAAAAATCTTCATCCCGGCCACCCACAAGAATCCGGTTGCCGGGGAGTAGTGCGCATGCATAGTTATGGGGGAGAAGTATTAAATATTTGAAGCTTAATTAAAATATCTTCTAAGAGTCCATGCCATGGTTTCGTGTTCTCTTAACAAATCGGTTAAGAAATCTGCGGTTCCTTTGTCTTTAAATTTATCTTCACTGTCATCAATATTTTTTCTCAGTTGCACAATGATGGTTTCATGATCTTTTAGTAATTCTTTTATCATATTCTGCTGATCTGGATACTTACCCGGTAATTCTTTCAATATGGACTTTTCTATAAACTCCTGCATGGTACCTGGCGTTTTTGCACCCAGTTTATTAATTCTCTCTGCTATTTCATCTATCGCTTCTTCCAGCTTGTGGTAATGCTCTTCAAATAATTTGTGTAGCTCCATAAAACTGTTGCCCGATACATTCCAGTGAAATTTTCTTGTTTTATTATACAGCAGAGCGGCATCTGCCAGAACAGAAATAAGCATGTCGGTAATGCCTTTTAAGTTTTTTTCAGTTAATCCTATGTTTGCCTTCATAACTTATTTTTTTAAAGAGTGAATATATAAACAGGCAATATCTGTTCCACAGACTGGTTAGATAAAAAATTAGTGAGCATTGCTTCTACAACTGATGAATTTAATCCCCATTTATTTTGTTTATCCACAACAATTAAGTCTAAAAAATTACGGCACAGCATTTTCATTACAGCAGATAGAATTTACATTTAAAAATTTTATAATTAAAAACTTACAATTATGTTACGCTGGACCGTTACCTTTTTAATCGTTGCAATAGTAGCAGCAATTTTTGGATTTGGTGGAATAGCTGCAGGTGCAGCCTCCATTGCAAAAATCCTGTTCTTTATTTTTATTGCATTATTTCTGGTGTCATTGGTTTTTGGAAAATCACTGGATCGTTCATAATGCTGAAAGGAATCAGGAAAAATTAGTTTTTCCCGTTTTTAACCCTCTGTATGAAACAAGCATTTATTAAATGCATATACTTAACACTTAAAAATAAATAAAATGAGTAACTCAAAAACATTACTTGGCATAGTAGCTGGAGCTGCAATAGGCGCACTTGCCGGAATTCTTTTTGCTCCTGACAAGGGATCAGAAACCAGGAAAAAAATTTCTGAAAATACCGGCGATCTTGCAGATTCTGTAAAAAATTCTTTTGGAGAATTTGTTGACAATCTTAAAAATGTTTATGCTAATGCAGAAAACAAAACCGAAGATTTTAAGGATAAAGCAAGAGCAAAAATGAATAACCTTAAAACGGAAGTAAGTGCGAATAATGAAAATCCGTTTTCCTAATTAGTTTTCGGATCAGTTAATCAGATAAAATAATTTTTATGAAATCTACATTAAACCAAATAGGCGATATTATAGTTAGGGCATCAGAAACGAGGGCAGCTATGTTTAAATTAAAATCTGCTCAAAAAACAGTTTTTTTATCTGCAGATATTATGTCCATTATGGCCATTGCAGGTATCACTATATTACTCCTTTCTTTTTAATTTCACACAGGATTAGTAACGGTACCGATTTTTGATGTAGTTGTATAAACAGGATGCAGCAATGTATTATTTTATCTGATTAGCTGGTTCAATTTTTTATTGGTTTATAGGTTTTCAAGCTCGAGCAATCCAATTATTTTCTTTTAGAAAAGCGGTATA
>JBKJSJ010000401.1:0-7924 GCA_046595965.1 Ferruginibacter sp. | reverse complement strand
GAAGAACTGGAGGAAAATATTATAAGGGCCCCCAACAACAGGAGCCTGGCCAAAATTAACCAGTTGAGGAAAGAAATGATTGTTTTAAAAAGAAGTATTGCCCCGGTAAGAGAACTGGTAAATGGTATTTTAAGAAGCGAAAGCGAACTGATTGAAGAAAAAACGGAAAAATATTTTAAGGATGTGTACGATCATATTATTCAGGCAAATGACCTTGCCGAAAATTACCGGGATATGATGATGAGCCTGCAGGATCTTTACCTGAGCAATGTAAACCTGAAACTTAATGAGGTAATGAAAGTAATGGCCATTGTTACCTGCCTGCTTGCACCTGCCACCGTTATAGGCGGAATTTTTGGGATGAACTTTGAAAGCATTCCTTTACTGCATAACCAGTGGGGATTTTTTATATCGGTAGGTCTTATGCTTATCGTACCTGTGTGGATGATTATTGTATTTAAGAGGAGAGGATGGTTTTAACCCCTGGCAACTGGTTTCTTAAAAACCGGTACGGTACTGCAGGGCTCTCCATACATAATACTTTTGGCAAAGGGCCTGAGCAAGCGGGTAATTTCTATATAAGCCGCTTCTTTTACCGGCAGCTCTCCACAACCTTTTATTACTATTCTTTGGTCTGTATATTCTGCTGCGTTAATGGCCCTAATATTTTTTAACAATAAATTTTGGGCGGCATAATCTTCATTGCCAAATATAATTTCTTTGGCCACGGGTTGCAGCGCACTTGCTGCCAGCATATATGCCCACATGGGTATTACTGCATCGGCAGAGCAGGTAAGGGCCACATTTTTATTTTCATAAGGAGCCAGGTCCAGCAATTTTAATGCTTCTCTAAAATCTTTTTCTTTTAATATCAATCCCATAAAAAGATAATCCTTCATATCAAAAACTACAATAGGTTCTTTGGGATAATATTCTTCCAGGTTAAGTGTAATGATACCGCTCTCTGCTACTTTGTTTACAAATATTTCGCTCATGATACAAAATTAAAGCAAAAATGCCGGGCCTCGCTAAAGGGCCGGCATTTACACTTTCGTTATATGGAAAATTTAAAAAACTTTGCTGCGGGTATCTTTTATAGTTGCCTGTTTTTTGAGCCCCTCGTACCAGTTATTGGTTTGGCTTCTAATGGCAGATAATCGGCTCGTTACCTGTTGTGCGGCCACATCAGGAGCATCGGCAGATTTTTGGCTTACACTGTTTACTTTTAAAACATATACACCCATGGTGCCTTCAATAGCCGGTGAAGTTTTTGTTAGGTAATCTTTATTAAAGGAAGCTCCAATTACTTTTGGCTCCATACCCAGGCCATTTATAATCTGAGCATTTAATGTAAGGGCAGAATCGGCACCAGCCTGTATTATCTGTTTCTGGTATGCTGCCGCTGCCGATTCTAATGTAGGTGTGGCACCTAATTTAGTTTTAATAATGGCTGCTTTTTTCTGATTGCGGATGATAACCTCGGCTCCGGTTCTGGCAGTTGCTGCATCCTGTTGTCCTTCTTCTTCTATTTTATCTATTATTGCTACCACAAACTGATCATCTATATTAAAAGGCTCGCTGATAGCTCCTTTTTTAGCTTCAAATGCCCAACGAACCAATTGGCGTGCATCCTGCAGCCCACCAATACTAAAATCATTTTCTTTAACAATAGTAGTACTCTGAATCATTTTTAACCCATTGGCAGAAGCATATTTAGATAATGACGCAGCATCTTTTTCTGCAGATGCCTTGGTGGCCTGCAGGCTTGCGTTATTAATTGTAGCATCGCTGGGTGTAATGTCTTTTGCTACAAATGCAATTTTATAAGCTGGCTTAAAATTGGTCTGGTTCATTATTTCTATTACATGATATCCAAACTGAGTTCTTACCACTTCCTTGGATCCTACGGGTTTATTAAAAGTAAAATCATTGAACTCTGGCACCATAGCACCATAGCCAAAAGTACCCAAATCGCCGCCCTTATCTTTGCTGCCATCAGAAGAATATTTTGCTGCCAGTGCTGCAAAATCTGCTCCTCCTTTAATTGCATTAAAAATGCTATCGGCCAGTTTTTTAGCAGTAGAATCTGCATTAACAGGTGCACCTGTTTGAGGATCGTTTGTTGGTATTAAAATATGACGGGCTCTTACGCTGTCGGGCAATTGTTTTGTACCAATAACTTTTGCCAATACATAAGTACTGCCATCTACATAAGGACCCACCACTGTGCCTATAGGGTAGGTTACAATTGTATCTACCTGCGAAGATTGAATTTTTGACTTGGGTAAAAAATTGTCATTAAAATCTATTACAGATGTATTGCGTGCCACAAATGCCATGGCATTTGTATCTGCTGCAAAGGAAGCTTTCAAATTTTCTACCTGCTGTTTTATTTTCAGGCTATCGTCTGCACTGGCGAGCTGGCTAAAAGTTATATAAGAAATTTTTCTGCCAGCTTCCTGCTTAAATAATTCTTTGTTCTTTTTTACATATTCATTGATATCTGCATCGGTTACTTTTACAGTACTGTCAGATATTTCGCTGTAGGTAACAGCCACATAAGAAATACTGGCAAAGTTTTTAGCTGCTGCAGTTTCTTTTTGCTGCATCCAGGTGGGGTAATATGCACTTGCATTTATAAGGCCACTGTACTTGGCTACAGTAGTTGTAAGTTTTAGGGGTTCTATAACCTGCGCATTTACTGCTTCCTTTTGCTCGCCTTTAAATTTTTTAATATTGCGCAGAGCTTCCTGTGCTTTGGTTATATCAAGTTTACCTGTAGCAGGATCTACCATGCCCTGCTCCTGCATAAAAGGATTTGCCTGGTCGTTGCTTAGCAGAATAGCAGATAATTCTTTTGCTGTAAAAGATATTCCCAGCTTTTCTGCTTCGGAGTAGAATATTTTTTCTGCTACCACCTGGTTCCACACCTGTTCTCTCATTTGATTAATCTTTGTGCCGGTAGGGCGCTGGCCGGAGCGTTGCTCTTCCTGAGTTTCTGCCTGTTTCATCTTTTTATTAAAATCTGAAAGTAAAATAGCTTCGCCATTTACCTTACCAACGCTGGTAGAAGCGGAGCCAAACATTCTGCTGTTACCTTGCTTTGCATCCATTAATACAAAACCTATCAGGCATAAAACAATTACGGATACTGTAATGGCAGCTCCTTTATCACGAATACTTTGAATAATTTGCATTTGATTATTGGTTATTTTTGGAGGGCAAAAATAGGGGAAATAATCTTATCAACACCTAAAATAAGTATGTGGATAAGAGCGCTTAATACAGATGTGTAGTTGATTGCAGGCAAATGAGTTTCTTAAAAACATTAAATAAAGCGTTTTTTAAAAATTGCGTTATACAGTGGCTTTGTTTAAAACCAGCTTTTAATGTGTATAAACCCGGTTTATATATTTTTACATGGAGGATAAATGGATGGTAAAATAAAGGAAAGCAGGAGCCAATGGATGGGGAGGTATTTTTTTATCATTTTATGCGGATACAATTCACAGAAAATTTTAAAAAAAGCTTCATATTATTTTCCCCTGCTAATATTACTAACAGGTGTGCAATAGTATTTTTGAATTTTAAAAAACACACCTCCCATTGTGTTTTAGCTTTTATATAATTTATTAAAAAATGTTAATACCCTGTGTATGTAAGTGGATAAACTAAAGTATTTAATTTTGCAACAGCTTAAACTATTAAGATTCCCACATATTAACAGCCCTAATAGTAATAAGGTTTATATAAATAAGTAGTATTAATACATATTATGGTAGATATACACAGTGAAATAATAAAAAATTCGGTGCAGGAAAAAGGCTTCCTCGATTTGGATTTGGATCCTACGTTAGACTTGTTTGCAGAAATTGAAAAATTAAAGAAAGAAAAAAATGCAGTCATCCTGGCGCACTATTACCAGGAGCCGGATATACAGGATGTGGCAGATTATATTGGAGATAGCCTGGGGCTTGCACAGAATGCAGCTACAACCAATGCCGATATCATTGTATTTGCAGGGGTGCATTTTATGGCCGAAACTGCCAAGATCCTTAATCCAAACAAAAAAGTTTTATTGCCCGATTTAAAAGCAGGTTGTTCGCTTAGTGATTCTGCTCCGCCTCCATTGTTCAAAGTCTTTAAGGATAAGCATCCGGAACATTTAATAATTACTTATATAAACTGCAGTGCAGGTATTAAAGCCCTGAGTGATATTATTTGTACCAGCAGCAATGCTCAAAAAATTGTGGAAAGTTTACCTGCGGATCAACCCATTATTTTTGCACCCGATAAAAACCTGGGGGGGTATATCAATAAGCAAACAGGCCGCAATATGCTGCTTTGGAATGGTGCATGTATGGTGCATGAAATATTTAGCCTGGAAAAAATAATCAAATTAAAAATAAGGCACCCAAATGCAAAACTCATTGCACACCCCGAGTGTGAGGAACCTATATTGGCTATTGCAGACTATATAGGGAGTACTACAGGCCTTTTAAAATTTTCTCAACAGGATACCTGCAAAGAATTTATAGTGGCCACAGAGGCAGGCATACTGCATCAGATGCAAAAGGCAAATCCCCTTAAAACATTTATACCTGCTCCTCCTAATAATGCATGTGCCTGTAATGATTGTCCATATATGAAATTAAATACATTAGAAAAACTGTACCTGTGTTTAAAATATGAAACACCCGAAATAACAATGGACGAGACATTAAGAATAGCTGCAAAAAAACCCATAGATAAAATGCTCGAGATAAGTGCCCGGTACGGATTATAAATATTAATTTTCCGGCTTTATTATTTTACTATTTAAATTTTAAGGTATGTCCATTCCTACAGTTGATCTTTCCCATTTTTTAAGCGGAGATAAAATAAAAAAAAATGCTTTTGTAGAAACGCTGGGAAAATCATACGAAGAAGTAGGTTTTGTGGCAGTTATAAATCATGGAATTTCAGATTCACTTATTGAAGACTTATACAAACATGTTCAGGAATTTTTTTCTCTCCCTCTTGTAGAGAAAAAAAAATATGAGATTAAAGATTTGGCTGGTCAGCGGGGTTATACAAGTTTTGGTAAAGAGCACGCCAAAGGAAGTGTAGCACCAGACTTGAAAGAATTTTTTCAATATGGCCAGATCCCAAGAGATAATTACCAGGAAGAAAATTACCCCCATAATGTAATCGTAAACCAGGTTCCATTTTTTGATGAAACTTTTGAAACTGCTTTCAGATCATTTGAAAATTCAGGAACTTCATTATTACAGGCTATAGCATTATACCTTGGGCTAAAAGAAAATTATTTTGATGAGTTTGTTTATAATGGAAATTCTATTTTAAGGGCAATACATTACCCGCCCATTACAGAAACTCCTCAATCTGCTATTCGTGCAGAGCAGCATGAAGATATTAACCTTATTACATTATTAGTGGGTGCCAGTGCAGATGGTTTACAAATTCTTACAAAACAAAATGAATGGGTGGCTGTAACATCATCGCCAGAGCAGATAGTGGTAAATGTGGGAGATATGCTGCAGCGCCTCACCAATAATAAATTACGGAGTACTACTCACCGTGTAGTAAATCCAAAAAAGGAATTATGGCATACCAGCAGGTTTTCTATTCCATTTTTTTTGCATCCAAAAAGCAGTATGAGTTTGCAAAGCCTGCCAGGTTGTATTGATGATGAACATCCCCTTAGTTATGATATAGCGACTGCTGGAGAGTACCTTACAGAACGACTTATTGAAATAGGACTTAAAAAATAAATTTATAATATTAAACCACTCAAATGCTGCGTGGTTTTATTTTTACTATTGAACCTAATCAGACATATCCCTTTTTTAAAAGCAGTATTGCTTTACAGTGTAACTGCGTTTGGTGGTCCACAAGGACATCTTGGTATGATGCTTAAATATTTTGTACACAAAAGAAGAGATGTTACTGAAGAGGAGTTAATAGAATACAATTCATTTTGTCAAATGTTACCGGGTGCTTCCAGTACACAGATTCTTACACTTATTGGTTATAAAAGAGGAGGTGTTTCCCTGGCGGTTATTACGCTAATAATCTGGCTATTGCCAGCCTGCATTTTAATGGGAGCTTTTTCTTTTCTGCTAACCGTTTACCCATCAAAAAATTTAACCACAGGTGCGTTTAGATTTCTTGGACCCATGGCAATTGGATTTCTTATTTATGCTGCCGTAAAAGCATTTAAATATTCTGTTACAAACTTTATAACACAGATAATAATGTTGCTGTCAATGATAACAGTCTTTTTGTTATTTAAAGCACCATGGGTATTTCCATTACTTATTTTAATGGGTAGTTTGGTTACCAATATTAGTAGTAAGCGTATTCCTAAAAAAGAAAATATTAAACCCCGGCAAATAAGGTGGACGAATATCTGGCTGTTTGTACTGGTTTTTTTAATAGCCGGAATTTTGAGTGAAACTGCCCGGAAGCAGGAATGGCAAAACAGGAAGGCTTATAACCTGTTTGAGAATTTTTATCGTTTTGGAAGTATTGTTTTTGGAGGAAGCGATGTGCTGCTGCCATTGATGTTGGATCAATATGTTGCACGGCCACAGGCGCCAAAAGTGATTGAAAGAAATCCTAATGCAATTAAAATAGAAAGGAGCGATTTACTCACCGGCTATGGAATGGTTAGAGCAATTCCAGGTCCGGTTTTTTCAGTAGCCACTTTTGCAGGTGGTATAGCTATGAAAGATAAAGGTTATAGTATGCAGTTGCTGGGTTGTGTTATTGGTACAGTGGCTATTTTTTTACCCAGTGCATTACTAGTATTATTTTTTTTTCCGGTATGGCAGTATTTAAAAAAATATGTAGTTGTTTTCAGGGCATTGGAAGGCATAAATGCAGTGGTGGTTGGTGTAATGTGGGCGGCTGCTTTATACCTTATAAAAAGTATGCCCCTTAAAATTATTGACAGCGATTTGGTGATAAGTTTTGCAGTAATAATTGCTACATTTTTGCTACTCCGTTTTTCAAAAATACCAGCTCCGCTGATCGTACTTTTTTGTTTATTGATTGGCTGGATTTTCTAATGCAGATTTGTAATAATTATTTTTTTCAATTGCTAGTTTTACAGAATCGGGCACAAAGAACCGAATAGATTTATTTTCTTTTATTAACTTACGTATAAGCGTACTCGAAATTTCTAATAACGGCGCATTCATTACTGTTACTGCTGCTCCATAGGTTTCGGTAATTTCAAACCCGGGTCTTTTATAAATAAAAACCGGATAATTTTTTATTATTACAGATGCATTATACCATTTGGTTATATTTTTAAAACCATCGCTACCCATTATTATTGTAAAGCTATGTGCAGGGTATTTTTCTGATAAGTAGGCAAGTGTATTTACAGTATAAGAAGGCTTTGGTAATTTAAATTCTATGTTGCTTGCCTTTAATTGGGTTTCGCCTTCCAGGGCAGTTTGCACTAAATGCAGCCGATGGTTTTCGTTTAATAAAACAGCACTGGATTTAAACGGGTTTTGGGGAGAAACAACAAACCAAATTTCATGAAGGTTATTGTTATTTAATATATGATTGGCAACTATTAAATGACCATGATGCACAGGGTTGAAAGACCCAAAATAAAGTCCAATATTCATATATAATATTAATAGTATATGTTATATTTCTTCTACCAGAATTTGATCTGCTTCATTTAACCTTAAGCTTAATTGATAACCAGCTACCGAAATTGAAATTGGATCTTTAAAAGGAGCAATCTGATCTACTTTTATTTTTTCACCTGGCACGCAGCCCATTTCCATCAATTTTAAAAATATATCATCGCTTTCAAAAGAATGAATAATAACCGTTTTCCCAATCTTAATTTCTGATAATTTTTTTACCATGCTTTCTATAGTTTACTGAACTTTTAATG
>JBKJSJ010000147.1:0-10902 GCA_046595965.1 Ferruginibacter sp. | reverse complement strand
CTGTGCCCAGTTTATTGCTTTCGGTTAGTGATGTTCCTGCAGGAGCTACCATATTTACCGTAAAACTTCCTTCGTTAAACGGGGGCAAAAATTCTGTACCAAAAAAAGGCACGAGGGCTATAGCTGCAATGATCAATACAATGGCAGTACCCAAAACCAGTTTGGTTCTCTTTAATCCCCACTGCAATAATTTAAGGTCTTGTTTTTTTAACCAGTGAACAAGACTACTGTCGTGTTCATGTGCTGCATCAACTACCTCACTGCTATTATTTTTTTTCTTGCGCCAGAATATAAGGCTGATATGTTTTAAATGATTTTTCTTTTCCAGTAAATAACTGCACAATGCCGGCGTTACGGTAAGAGATACTACCAGCGAAGCCACAATGGATGTGATGTATGCAATGCCCAACGGTGCAAATATTTTACCTTCTATTCCCTGTAAATAAAAGAGCGGAATAAAAACCAGTACTACAATTATTGTTGCATACACAATAGAGTTTCTTACTTCACTGCTTGCTTCATAAATTACTTTCAGCAGGGGTTGTGGCTTATTGCTCACCCAATTTTCTTTTAAACGGCGATACACATTTTCTACATCCACAATGGCATCATCTACCAGTTCGCCAATGGCAATAGCAAGTCCACCAAGCGTTAATGTATTAATAGAAATATCAAAAAATTTAAAAACGATCGCAGTGATGATGAGAGAAAGTGGAATGGCAGTTAAAGTAATGATGGTTGTTCTGAAGTTGAGCAGGAACAAAAATAAAATGATGATAACCAGGATAAAACCATCTCTTAGGGCATGCTCTACATTGGTAATAGAATTAACAATAAAATTCTTTTGTTGAAATACTTCTGTATTTATATGAATGTTTTTTGGAAGCGATAATTTAATTTCTTCAATTGCTTTTAGTGCTTCATTTGTTACATCCAATGTGCTGGAACCCGGTTGTTTTTCTAAACTAAGAATAACGGCCGGTTTGCCATTAAATGAACCATCACCTCTTTTAATTGGGCCACCAAATTTTACTTCGGCTACCTGTTTTAATAATATGGGAGCAGCATCTTTATTTGTAACAACCGTATTGGCCAGGTCTTCCAGGGTATTGGCTCTTCCAATATTTCTTATCAAAGTTTCAGAACCCTGGTTGTCAACAAAACCGCCTGTGGTATTTTGGTTGGTTAGTTGCAGGGCATTGTCAATATCATCAATAGATAAATTATACTGTCGCAATTTTTCGCTGGAGATGAGTACCTGGTACTGCAATTTTTCTCCGCCAATGGGTATTACCTGGGATACGCCTTTTACACTCATCAATCTTCTGCGGATGGTAAAATCTGCCAGCGTTCGCAAATCAGCAGGCGATGTGGTATCGCTGCTTACCGCTATCATCATTATCTGACCCATGATAGAACTGATGGGGCCCATCACCGGGGTAATACCTTTGGGCAATTGAATGTTCTGCAGTTTTTCTGCGGTAAGTTGTCTTGCCCGATAGACATCTGTGTTCCAGTCAAATTCTACAAACACCATTCCCAATCCGGGGCTTGCAACAGAACGAACTACTTCCACACCCGGCGCACCATTCAGTTGGGTTTCCACGGGTAGGTTCACCTGGCTTTCCACTTCTTCCGGCGCCATACCATTTGCTTCTAAAAAAATGGTAACCCTTGGCCTGTTTAAATCGGGCAATACATCTACCGGAAGATTAACCAATGTAAACACACCGTACACCATCACAAGTGCTGCCAGGGCAATTACGAGCATCCGGTTTTTTAGTGAAAAGAGTATGAGTTTGTTTAGCATATAAATTATTTATGTACCTGGCATGATTACTTTTGGTTGGCTAACCAATCCTTAAAAGCTTTAATTTCTTTGTTTTGGTCTGCAATTATCTTTTGCGCCATTTTTTTCAATTCATAATGTTTGCCGTGTGATATTTCATTTTCCGCCATTGTTATGGCGCTTTCATGTGTATTGCTGTTGCTGTTCCATACTTTAATCTTTAATAGTAATGCTGAAAAAGACTTTTACTTTTTCCCATGCTACTGCGATCATTCCTTTGCCATTCTTTTTATCTTCAATAAAATATTGCAGTCTTTCTACTTTTTCATTCAGTTGTTCTGGTTTAACTTTTATTCGCACTTCATCTTCTTTTTGTAAATAATCATCCGTTAAATGCTGGTTCCAGTTTTTATTGATGATGATAGTCCATTCCTCTTTTCCGGGAATGGTAAAGATGGCATACTTGCCTTTTGGTATAGCTGTACCGGCCACTATAAAATCTTTATCAATTTGGATGTTGGTAGCATAATGAGCGCCAGTTACCCATACGTCATTATAAGGAACTAAGCCGCCCCAAATCATTCTGCCACGTACACCCGGTGAATGATAATTGATAACAATATTGGCATCTCCGATTTTACCAACCGCAGCAGATTTAATACTTCGTTTGCTGGTATCACCTTTTGCATTGGGGTTGTAGCAAACTTCCTCCGTTTTCTTTGCCTCCTGTGCCTGTGCAATTTTTGCAGTACCACACATAATCGCAAGAATAAAAAATATTTTATTGAATTGCATACTGATTTATTTACCTGGTGAATAAAGATTAAAAAATAAAAGAGCCCACTGTCTGCAGTAAGACCCTTTTACTGCAAAATATTAATGCCCTTCATGTTCTCCTTTCTTCATATCCTTCATATCAGCAACTTTACCTTCCGCAACATTCATTACAAAATCGCTGGTATAAATTTTTCCTTTGCTCTGAAACTGTATCCAGCCACGGTAAACACCTGGTTTGTCAAACGTAGTATGCAAATCAAACTTGCCGCCTTCTACGCTTGGGTGAACATGTAAATATTTTTTATCAGCAAGGCTCACTACTACCATGTGTGCCTTGGCACCAAGGTAATCCTCCAGCGTGGTTACATCTACTTCTTTGCCATTAAGCATTACCACACCATTAATGTGCATGGCCATATTGGTTATAAACTTATTGCCTTCGGGAGTTAGTGAAACAGAAAAACCATCGCCGGCTGCACCCGTTAATTTATCAGCACCGTATTTTTTTGCAGCAGGTGTGTTGCCCGTTACTGTTACGTTTAAATTATCTACAATATGGTTGCCGCCACTTGGTTTGTAATCTGCAAACAGGGTGTATTTACCTGCTGTTGGAAATTTTTCCTTAACAGTGTAAGACCCATCTGCATTTATTTCCGGATGAATATGATTGAACCAGCTTAGGTCTTCATTAACCACGATGAGGTGAATTTTTTTGGTATGCTCTACATCTAAAGGAACCTGTTCGGTTGGGTTGTCTTTTAATTTTGGGGTCATAGATAAAGTAACTTCCTGGTTTGGATTTACTGTAGCAGGATTAGTGCTGAACTGCATAGACACATTGGTTGCTGCGCCTGCATTATCATTATGCTCGAGTTTCATACCACACTTGGGGCAGGTATCCCCTTCTTTACCTGTAACTTCCGGGTGCATGGGGCAGGCATAAATATGATCGTCGCCTTCGTGAGTCGTTTCCGTTTTTGTACTATCTGTTGTTATATTTTTTGTATCGCTCTTGCTATTATTGCAAGCAGTAAAAAAAGTCACTGCAGCAATGGCAAACACAGCCATTGAAATTTTTAATGTTTGTTTCATTTATTTGTTTTTTGGTTTTGAAAAATTAATTATGATTATGGGTATCGTGGCTCATTGTTTTATTTGCAACTTTCTTTGTAAGATTCATATTACAAACCGGGCATTTTCCTGCTTTGCTATATGTTTTATCGGCTTTACATTTCATGGGTCATTGATAAACGGCTGCTGCAGCTTTTTCCATTGCTTTTAAATTCATATTGCATACAGGGCATTTGCCGGGTTTAGTGTAAGTTTTATCCCCCTCGCATTTCATGGGGCATTGATACACTGCTGCTGCAGGGGTTACTTTTTTAGCTTTTGATTTTTTTGTTTGTGCATTTGCAGCAGTAAAACAAAACATGGCTATTGCCAGGGAAAGAATGATTTTAATTGGTTTCATTTTTTAGATTTTTATTATTAATAATTATTGGTTTAAATACATCATTTTCATTTGATACACATTGGCAGTAACTACTCTTTCCCCATCTTCGGTGCCTTTACTGATAACGGTATATTTATCGTTGTTCTGTCCTTTTACAATAAAGCTGATGCTGTATTGTTCAGCTTTGTCTTTAATAAATATTGCAGGTTTTCCGTTTACTTCTGTAATGGCTTCATTGGGTATTACCACCTGCCTTATTACATTATTGCCGGTCATGCGCACATTTACATTTTCTCCGATCTTAAACTGTCCGTTTGGATTAATCAATTGAAACACTACTTTCTGCGACTGGTTGCCTGTATTTACAGACTGTGCTGTACTGATCATTTTAAGTGAATAAATGGAAGTGTCGATATTGGAACTGGTAGTGAAAGATGTTGCCGATTTTATTTTTGTAACATCGGCTGCAAATACCTGTGCTTCTACAAATACCTTTTCAAGATTGGTTATTTCTAAAATGGTTTGGCCACCACTAACCACTGCACCAATGGCATAATTAAATGTGCCCACCACGCCACTCACCGGCGAAGTGAGTGTGATTAATTTTGTGCTACCAGTGTTTCTTCCTGTGTTAGAATCAAACAATGCTTTGTTTTTTCGTGCACTCTCATAGCGGGCCCTGGCTTCGGTTACATCTTTTTTTGCAGCAATATCTTCAATGGCTTTCAGCCGCTCATATTGTGCTTGGGCTGCAGCGTATTCTGCATTTACTATATTGCTCTGAGAAAGAATGTCAATCTGTGTGCCGGCATCTACCTGTTGTTCTATTACGGCCACTACCTGGCCGCTGCCCACCCGCTGACCGGGTGCTACTCTTAATGAAACAATTTTGCCTGTTTGTGGAGATTGTATAACAGCTTTTCCCTGTGGAGCCGCAGTAACAGTTCCCAACAAAACGGATGATTCATTAAAATCTCCTGTCCCAATTTTTTGGGTTTGAATATTGAAAAGAAACTGTGTTTCTTTTTCTACCATAAATGTAGTGCTCGAAGAACCAGTGGCCTTAGAACCGCCGCTATGGTCTTCATCCCCATGTGCGGAAACGGTATTATAAGTGGCTGTTGGCAATATGCATAGGAGGATAAAAACAGTGACTGTAATTTTATTGCTGCGTTTTTTATTAAATAAAAACATAACAATTAATCCCAGGAACAAACCCATCAAACCAAAAAACCAGTTGCTGCTGTACCAGTGAGTGTGAAGAGCAACTTCAGTTTGCACTACTAATTCTTTTCCAGCTTCAATAGCATTTACCTGTATTAAATCTACGCCTGCATAACTATTAATATTTACAACAAGACTATATGCTTTCTTTTGCGGAAAGTTTGTTTTTAATTCATACAGTCCTTTATCCAGCCGGGTAGCGGTTATTTTTATGTTAGGGTTTCCTGCCACAGTTACCTGCAGGGTGGCACTATCTACCGGTTTGTTGCTATTGTATTCGCTGATGAATAATTTAAGCATGGCTTCTTTTCCCGGAACGATCGGGCTGTATTTTACCAGCAATTCATATTTATCAGAAACTGCTTCTGATGAAAAGTATTTCTGGCCACCAGGCGCCCCCGCTTTCTTTGCATCGCCATGGTCTTCATCTCCATGAGCAAATGCTGCTGCAGGTGACCATAAT
Organism: Ferruginibacter sp.; assembly: GCA_046595965.1. Taxonomy (GTDB): domain Bacteria; phylum Bacteroidota; class Bacteroidia; order Chitinophagales; family Chitinophagaceae; genus Ferruginibacter. Next base: position 5,196 of record JBKJSJ010000147.1, on the reverse strand, counting down.
AAAAACAGAAGGATTATTTTTTTCATAACTGACCCATTAAATATTGATAATTGATAACACTGATATGATAATTTTTTACAGCCTGCAGGTATTTTTGGTTAATGCTGTAGGCTTCATTATTGTTTCGCATTAAATTTATAAAATCTATTTCGCCACTTTCAAAAAAACGCCTGGAAGTTGTAATGATATCCTGTGCTTTTTGTAAACCTGTTTGCTGGTAGTATTGCACCGCCTGCCAGTTGCTCTGCATTTCGCTGCCGGCATTAATTACCTGAGCAGATAATTCCTGCTGCAGCCCTGCCTGTTTGTTTTGGATTACTTCCTGCGCTGTTTTAGCTGCACTGATATTGCCTTTGTATTGCCCAACCCATAAGGGAATAGTAACCCCAAAACGAAAACGGTTGAACCATTTGGTATCTCTTTCGCCCTGGTTAAAATAGCCGAAGGCCAGGCCTGGCAGGGCTTTACTTTTTTGAAGCGCAATATTTTGTTTGGCTACTGCCTGTTGCTGCAGCAATAATTGAATGGAAGGATTGGAAATTAAAGCGGAAGAATCAGGATAAACATTGAATGAAACGGGAGCAATAATTACACCTAGCGGTGCTACAGCGATAGCCTCATTTATTCCTGTAACCCATTGCAATTGTGCTTTTACAGAGCGAGCCCTGGATACAGCCTGCTGGTATTGGTAATGAATATCTCCGTATTGGGTCTCGGCGTATAATTGCTGCAGGTAATCTATTTGGCCTGCATTAAACTGCCTCACAGCAGATGATTTTATGTTTTCATAAATCGTATCCTGCCGGTACAATTGTTTTACCATAGAGTCATTGAACTGTGCTTCCAGGTAAAGCGTTTTTACCCGGTATTTTAACTCCGCCTCTGTTACCTGTTTTTCTTTTTGTGCTACGCCTACTTGTTGTTTTTGTAACCGGTATTGATTGTTATAGACAGAAGGAAATTCTATAGACTGTGTTATACTTCCTGTATAAAAATTACCTGTAGGACTTTCCCAGAAAAATTCAGGATTGGGTAAGTTGAAAGCAGCCTTGAGTAATTGTTGTTGTTGTTTTACCTGCAGCGATGCCGCATAAATATTTTTGCTATTTGCTAGAGTTCTTGTGACAGCTTCAGCTTCTGTAAGCAGTAGCTGCGCTGATGCAGCATTAGCAATAAAACAAATTAAAAGGGAAACGATACTTTTTTTAAACATAAAAAATTGATTACAGTAAAACAAATAACTTCAGATTGCATAGGCAACAGGAGTACGGGCAAAGCATGGCAGCTTCACCTGGTTTTACAATGATCAAACCTGGAAACGATGGATAACTATGAGTATGTTTGGCGGGGGAGGAAACAAATACCTTACGACAGGTAATAGGGGAGTAGCAACGGCACGGGAAATATTGAATTGAAAAAAACCAGTGTGAATAGCCAGCAGCAGAGGAGCATCAATAGTTGTCTTTGCTTTTTGAGCCAGGTTTTTATCTAAGTTTTGAAATTTAAGCACATCATCCTTGCAGCAATCATCTTTTTGTTTACCCGGTACTTTCTCTTCATCGTGATGCTGCTTTGCAGGAGCGGTAGCATGGGTATGTTTTTTGCCATCGGCATGAACATGAACGGCAGGTTTAGGAGGTTCCTTTTGATGCACATGTTTTTTACCATTTGCATGAATATGAATGGCGGCATCTGTAGTTTTTTCCTGCTGATGAGAAGTATTAAAACCCATATCCAAACCTAAAGCACAGGCAAAACCCACTACAGTATTCAATCCGAATACTAACAGCAGGAAGGCAGCTTTAAATTTTATGGACTTGTTTCTTTTCATTTACCTGTTGCAAAAATAAAGATATTATGAATATAATAAAAAATTCATCTTGGTAAAAGTACAGTTTGCATTGTAATTGATTGTTATTAAATTTTGGGAATGATTTATACAATCTTGTGTCTTATAAATGCCCGCACAATTGCAATGACTAGGCATGTTCTGACTGTAAACATTCAGTTACACATTTTCTGCAAGCCTCAGCACATTCCTTACAATGCTCCATGTGGGTATGTTTTTCACATTCTTCTGCACAGGTATTACAAATGTCTGCACATTCTGGTAACAGGTGTTTAGCATGTTCAGACCCCCTTGCTAAAAACCCAGCAGTTAAACTGCATATTTGTGCACAGTCAATATTAAGCTTTATACAATTGCTAAGCATTTTTACATTGACTTCATCTAAACAGGCTGTAATGCAATGATTACAAACTGCGGCACAATTATTAAGGGCGCTAATCAACGATTCATTTGTTTTGTGACTCATGATAATATTTTTTGGTAATAATTAAATTGATTTTTTTTATTGGTAGAAGTCTATTAACACAGAAAATATGCCATTAATTATCAAACTGAACTTTCAAAATATTGCTACAGGGGATGGGGAAAATCTAACCCAGTTCTGCAAATCATAAATTGTTTTTCCCTTTTCTACATTTTCATTCCTTCCATAGGGTTAGCACCTTTCTTAAAAATATATTCACTGCTTAATAAATAAGCTCCGGAAATAACAACCACGTCACCTATTTTTAATCCTGATTTTATTTCTATCCTGTTGTCGTTTTCCAAACCGGTTTGCACCATGGCTGTTTTAAATGTATGGATGGCTGTTTGTATCCAAACTGTGGCACCCTTTCCATCACGGATAACTGCATCAATGGGGAGTGTTAAGGAATTTCGTAGTGGACTTTTTAAAATTACATAAGCGGGCATGCCCGGTTTTAAAAGATTGCCTGTGTTGGCAATAGAAACACGAATGAGATTTATCCTTGTATCAGGATTAATTTCAGGATTTACAAATTCAATTTTTCCCTGTATTTCTTTTCCGTCAAAATCGGGGAGCTGCACACTGGCCATACTGTTTCTATCTATGGTTGCTAATTGTGAGGTGTAAACCTGCGCCTCGGCCCAAAGCCTTGATAAATCTGCCAGTTTAACTATGGTTCCGCCTTCCATTGTATAATCGCCTTCACGAATTTCTAAAGAAGTAATATAGCCTGCAGCAGTGCTGTAAAAAGTGGTGGTGGGGCTGGCTTTTTTATTATTGCCCAGTTGCTGCACCTGGCTTTCCGTCATACCCCACAGAAGCAATTTATATTTGGCACTTTGCAATAACTGGTCAAAATCAATGGCGGTTTCTGCAGTAAATATTTTTTTCTTATCCAGCACCAGTAAGTATTCCTGTTTGGCGTTGTTTAAATCTTCGCTGTACAAGTCGTACAAGGGAGCACCTTTTTTTACATAGTCGCCCAGGTTTTTAAAATATAATTTTTCTATTCTTCCCATCACCCTGGAACTTACAGAAGATGATTTGGTGGCATCGAAATTTAAAGTAGCGGTAAGCATCAACTGATCGCCAATGGATCCGTTGCGGATGGTATCAGTTTGGATATTACCCAACTGAATCTGTTGTTCATTTAATTCTATTTCATCAGCCTTTATGCTTACCTTTTTCTTTACTTGTGTTAATTGCATGTGACAGATGGGGCATTTCCCAGGCTTATCGGCTATAACCTGTGGGTGCATAGAACAGGTGTAATAAGTATCGGGGTCTTTTGGTTTTTCTTCTTTGTTGTTTTTGCAGGAAGTTATCAGCAATAGGCAAAGTGCAATTGGCACCCAGCAATATGCAATGCGCTTTTTAATTCCATCATTTAAAAAGAAAAGTTTTTTTAGTATCATACTAATGATTTTTATTTTTCTAGTTTCTGTTTTTTTTCAAAAAATATTGTTGCTGTTATTTGGGCTAAAGCCCGGTAGCATATTTCTATTTAGATCCACGCCCTAAACGGCGTGGCAATTCACCCTAAAGGAAGCAATTCAGCCTAAAGGGCGTGGCAATCCAAAATCTTAATTTACAATCAACTAAACACTATCATAAATTAACTACTTTAATGAAGCTTTCGCTATCCATTAAATATTGTGCATTTATTGCCACAGAATCCAGGGCACTGATGCCACTTAAAACCTGTATTTTATTTTTGTAGCTGATGCCTGTATTAATTTTTTGTGCTATAAAACCAGCCCCGGTTTTTTTAAAAACTACTTTGTCAAAACCAAGCGACACTACAGCGGCTGCGGGCAACCACCAGGCTTCTTTGGTATTGCCAAAAATGGTAGCACTTACCTGGCTACCCACCGGAATTTTCAACACACTATTATCAAAGTAAACCCTTGCTGTGAGCGTTTTATTTTCTTTGCGGTAAAAGGGCTCTATAAAATTTATAGTGGCCCTGAAATTTTTATCCGGTGCAGTTTCGGGGGTTATCCTTACGGCATTGGCCGTTTTTACAAGGGCCTGGTTTTCTGCATAGATATTTAAAACAGCCCAGGCTTTATCAGGATTATATACAGAAAAAATGGTTTGCCCCTTTTGCAGATACATGCCCTCTTTTAAAGAAAGTTCTTCTGTGATCAAAGCAATATCATTCATAGCACCGGGAGCCTTGTTCATGCCGCTTGCATTGGCAGATTCGTGAATGTGGCCGCTGTAATTACTGTACACCGCAACGCTTAGAGATGGCCGGCCTGATTGTATGATTTGTTTTAACTGCTGGCTGCTCATGCCGAGCAATAATAATTTTTCTTTTGCGGCCTGTATAAAACTCGTATTGCCTGCATCGTTTTTTAAAAGAAACAATAAGTTTTGTTGTGCCGTAAGCAACTCGGGGCTGTACAAATCTAATATGCGCTGGCCTTTATTTATTTTTTGATAACGGTATCGTACATATAGTTTTTCTATGCGGCCCGATACTCTTGATGATATACTGCCCACCTGCCTGGTATCATAAGCAATGTTGCCCAATGCTTCTATCTCTATTTGTTCTTCGTTCATTTTAATAGTGGTAACCGGCAGAGAGGACATTACAAATTCATTGGTGGGTTTTAGTAATGCTTCCAGATCTGCTTCGGGATTTTTTTTTCCATTGGTTTCTTTTTTTACCAATGCCATTCCACAGATAGGGCAGTTGCCGGGTTTATCCCTGATGATCTGCGGATGCATGGGGCAGGTGTACACATCCGCTATTGCGTCTGCATTGTGCGCTGCATGCGCATCTTTTTTATTATTGCAACCGGGGGCAGCAATAAGCAACAGGCAAATGAAAACAATTGGCAATAGGCAATTGGTAAAATTAAAATTGGAACAG
>JBKJSJ010000461.1:0-25405 GCA_046595965.1 Ferruginibacter sp. | reverse complement strand
CGTGTTAAACTCAGTTGGCAACAGGTTTTTGGTATTTTCAAAAGTGAGGCTCACTTCTGCCAACCCACTGGCACTGCGGGTTTTACTGCCATTAAACACCAGGCTTTCCAGGTTTTCACTACGCAGGTTACTAATCTTATGCTCACCTATCACCCAGCGGATACTATCTATAATGTTACTTTTTCCACAACCATTTGGGCCTATTACACCAGTAATACCCTCATCAAAATTGAGTACGGTTTTATCGGCAAAACTTTTAAATCCTTTTATTTCTAAACTCTTTAAACGCACAGTTTTCTGTTTTTTAAGTAAGGTGGCAAACCTACATGAAAATGAATGATTATTAACTACTGTTAAGAAAAAGTAGATAAGCAAATTGGGGTATTTATTTCTATTGGTTTACCCGCTTCCTTTCCTGTAATTTTATATGAGGTAAATATAATGGAATGGAGAAGACCACAGCTTTTCGGGGGGCTATATCCCAATGAAATTATGCACAGTTTTTACACAAGAATAAAAGAATAAAAAAAACTATTTTTTTTAACTTCCTATTTTAAAAGCTTAACAGGAATATTTATTTTAATTTATACAATAAAATAATATTATAATTCAACACAAAAAAATACAGATATGGAGCAAACAACTAAAGAAAAATGGGTAATAGACCCCACTCATAGTGAAATTTCTTTTAAGATAAGGCACCTAATGATAACTAATGTAAAAGGCAGTTTTAAAGAATTTGATGCCAGCATTGTAAGCACAGGGGACGATTTTACGACAGCAGAAATAGATTGTTACATTAATGCGGCTTCTGTTGCTACGAATAACCCCGACCGGGATGACCACATTATAGGCGAAGATTTTTTTGATGTGGCTAATTATCCGCAGATAACTTTTGTAGCCAGCTCTGCAGGAAGTATTGACAATGATGGCAGCTATGAACTTCGGGGGAATCTAACCATAAAAGGCATTAGTAAAAAAATAAAATTAGATGTGGAGTTTGGCGGAGTGGTAAAAGATCCATGGGGAAATGAAAAAGCAGGATTTGCTATTAATGGAAAAGTGAACCGCAAAGACTGGGGCCTTAACTGGAATGCGGCACTGGAAGCGGGTGGTGTGATGCTGAGTGAGGATGTTTTTATCAGTTGTGAAATACAGTTGAAGAGGGGGGCATAAAAATGCAGTTTTTTTTGATAAGCATCCGCCTGTTAAAGATTGTATAATAAGGATGTAATAAATTTGTTGCAGGCTTAACTCATTATTTTTGGAACATAAAAAAACAACATGAAAAAAATACTATTTTTTATTTCAATAATTTTTGGTGGTAATGCAATGGCGCAGCCTAAAATTATTAGCCAGGCTATCATCAATACCACTACCAATGTATTAGCACCTGAAGAAGAAGATGTGTCTGCTATACAAAACCAGGGCTCTGGTGGTGGAGCTATGATGTTTAGAAATTTTGGGGATGGCGAAACAAAGTCTGTTACCTATCTTAAAAATGACCTGGTAAAAACAGTAATTAAAACAGATATGGGCCGCAGTACTATCATCCGCAACAATGCCAGCAAACTTACCACAACACTTATGGAGATGATGGGCAACAAAACAGGATTTTATATAACAGATGATGAACAGGCAGCCATGAGAAAAAGTATGGATAGTATGATGAAAGCCAGAACAAAAGATTCTGCTGCATTAACCCGTAGGTCAACCGAAACACCTGTAGCCATTAGCTATACAGAAGAAACAAAAAAGATAGCAGGCTACAATTGTAAAAAAGCCTACCTCATTACCACCCGGCTGCTGGGTTTAAAAGATACTTCCGTTGTATGGTACAGCCCTGAATTCAAAATAAACAATCTACCATCTACAGGCGGTGGATTAGCGATGGGTATTATGGGTTCGGGAAGTGGAAATGCAGGTGGCTTAAGCGGTCTTGCGCAAATAGATGGTTTTGTAATGCGCTACGAAACAAAAATGCGTCGTGGCAGAATTATGACCGTGGAAGTAACTAAGGTAGATTTTACAAAAGAAATTGCAGACAAAGAATTTGATATCCCTAAAGATTTTGATCTGAAGCCCATGAAAGAAATGCAGACCATGATGCAGGGTGGCCCTGGAAATTTTCAGATAAGAAGAACGAACTAAAGTCATACCGACTTTACACAATAAATAATCCAATGAATTTTATATGCCGAAATAATCGGCACAGGTCGGAATAATACCATACGGGTAAAATAAAAGGTTGCAAAATATGCAACCTTTTATTTTTATTAAGAATAATATTTTTTTAAAGTGCCTGTCTTTTCTTATCAACTTCAGCAGCTTTTTTGGGATCTTTTTTATAATTGTACACTTCACTCATGTTAGACAATAACTCCTGGTAGGTGGCTTTCTGCACAGGTTTCATGGTGGGTAATGCATCGTAAAAAGTTGCTACCCGTAACCCATACGCTAAAAATTCATCCATTTTTTTAATGGTTTCTGCTACCAATGCAGCTTTCTTTTTTACATCTTCGGGCTTGGTTCCTTTTACAAGATTTGCAGCTATACTCATGTCAGAACTAAGGTTATACAAATACTTGGTCATTAATACAGATGCATCAATGCCCTTATCATTGGCAATAGCCAATTTTAATACGCTGTTTAATTTTTCTTTAGATGCAGCATTAACATTTTCAGCTTTGGCATCCTTTGCATAAAAACTATTGAATAAATCTATTGCATAATTATAAGGCAACAGAAAACTGGAAGGATTTTTAGCCATCATTTCTTCATACTTGGCAAACAGGGCATTTTTATCACCGGTTTTTCTTACGGTCTCCATTTCCAGGTCTGTCCAGTATTCATTTAATGGATAAAACTTTTTCCCTTTTTCCAGGATAGCCTGCTGGTTGGTAAAATCTGCTTTGCGGGTGTAGTAGTCTGCCAGGTATTCATAAACTTCCTGAAAGTTTTTATCCGATACATTAGCATCTGTTAATTTCCTGTAATACACTACAGCCATATCTTCGTTTTTGTCCTGAACTGCAGTTATAGCAGTGTTTAAAACAAGTGCAGTATCTAATGCATATAATTTTACTTCCGTGAAAGTATAATTTTTACCCATCATAAAATCCTTTACCTCCAGTGCCTGTTTAAATGAATTAAAAGCATTTTTATAATCTTTAGTATTATAAAATTTAGCACCCAGATCAAATAAACCAAGGTAAATATCAAGATAAGATCTGTAAGATTCTACTTTTAACCGCAGGTCATTTTTGTCCAATTCCTGAGTTTTTTTAAATGCATCATAAGCTAGTAGTTTGTAAGCATAAGCATCGGCAGGAGCTGTAACAGTATCGTAAGAAAGAGAATTGTAAATCCTTCCTTTAAAATACCAACCATCAGACTTAGCACTGTTTTTAGGATCAGCCAGGTGTTTTTCAATAGCAGTTTTGGCTTCATTAAACTGTTTTTTTTCCATAAGCTTATTGATATCATCCAGGCTTTGAGCCATGCCTGAGAAGCTGCATAAACACAGCAGCCATAGAATAGAAATCTTTGTCATGTTTGATGTTTAAATTTAGAATAGTTAAAGGTATTAGTTTCCTGATAAATGAAGGATGAATATTGTTCCTTATTTTCATAAACTGTGCCATTGATTCCTAATTATTGTTATATGCTTAACAATGCCGGATAGTTCGTAATTTGAGCCCATATTTTAACAGTTTGATCAGCCAGGAAACCATACAAAAAATACAAAGCCACGTAGATATTCTGGATATAGTGGGTTCTTATGTAAAGTTAAAAAAACGGGGAGCCAACTACCTGGGTCTGTGCCCGTTTCACAACGAAAAAACACCCTCTTTTACAGTATCACCTGTAAAAGAAATTTATAAATGTTTTGGATGTGGCAAAAGCGGCAACAGCATCAGCTTTTTGATGGACCTGGAAAAATACAGCTATGTGGAAGCACTGCGCTGGCTGGCCAATAAGTACAATATAGAGATAGAAGAAACGGCTGTGAGCCCGGAGTTTAAAATACAGCAGCAAACTTCTGATAGTTTATTTATCATCAATAATTATGCTCAGCAGTTTTTTAGCAAAACACTTTTTGATAGTGAAGAAGGGCAAAATATAGCGCTGAGTTATTTAAAAGAAAGGGGGTTTAGGGAAGATATTATAAAAAAGTTTCAGATAGGTTACAATTCCGAAGCAAGGGATGGGTTTGCTCAGGTGGCCATGGCGGCTCAATACAGTACAGAGCTATTGCTTAAAACAGGTTTGGTAAACCAAAGGGATGAAAAGCTACAAGACAATTACCGGGGCCGCATTATTTTCCCGATTCATAATCCCAGTGGCAAAGTGCTTGGTTTTGGTGCAAGAATTATTAAAAAAAATGACAAGGCTCCAAAATATATTAATACTCCGGAAAATGAAATATATGTAAAGAGTAAAATTTTATATGGCTCCTACTTTGCCCGCATGGCCATAGATAAAGCCGATGAATGCCTGTTGGTAGAAGGCTATACAGATGTGGTAAGCCTGCACCAGGCCGGTATAGAAAATGTTGTGGCCAGTGGTGGTACTTCGCTTACCATAGATCAGTTGAAGCTCATAAAAAAATACTGCAATAATCTTACAATAATTTATGATGGAGACAGCGCAGGAATAAAAGCCGCCCTGCGTGGCCTGGACCTTGCGCTGGAAGAAAGGCTGAATGTAAAACTTGTTTTAATTCCGGATAATGAAGACCCGGATAGTTATGTAAATAAAGTAGGTGCAGAGGCATTTAAAGAATTTGTAAAAAATAACAGGAAAGATTTTATTCTTTTTCAATTAGACATTGCCTTAAAAGATGCAGGAAATGACAGCAGCAAAAAATCTGTTGTGGTAAACCAGGTTGCAGAAACCATTTCTAAAATAAACCAGGCCGAAGATTTTACCCGCAGGCAGGATTATATTAAGCAGGTATCGGAGTTATTAAAAATAGACGAAGCGGGTTTTAACAGTTTAGTAAATAAAATACTCCGGGATAAAATATCCAAAGAAGAAAACAAGCAATATAATGCACCGGTTAGTGCAGATCCATCTCCGGAAATAATGGATGATGATGATATTACCAGTGAATTACTTTTTAATAAAGATGATTTAAATGAGCGGGCAATGATAAGAAGCCTGTTGGAATTTGGCAACAATCTATGGACAGAAACCACAACGGTGGCCGATCATTTATTTTTTGAAATAGATGAAAATGAACTGGACAAAATGATTGAGAACAAAGGTTTGCTGGAAATACTTTCGCTTTATAAAATATGGTATGAGCAGGGATTAAAACCCAATGATAAAAATTTTTTATATCATGAAAACAGGGAACTCAGCGATCTGGTAATAAATCTAATGCAAACCAATACAGAAATAAGCCCCAACTGGAAAGATAAATATGAAGGGCATATTGCTACGAGAGAAGAGTTGTTTAAAGAAGAAGTATTTAGCTGCCTTAATTACCTTAAGCTGCGAAAGATAAAAAAAATGATGATGGAAAATCAGCAGGAATTACAGCATGCTATTTCTGCGGATGATCAGATGCTTTTTTTGCAAACGCATCAGCATTTAAAACAAATGGAAATAATGCTTACCAAACAATTGGGCACAGTAATTTACAAGTGATCTTTATTAAGAATCAACCCTGCTTTTAATCATCAAATAAATTGGAAAGTATCAGGCTTCCTGAGCAATAGCAGCAACCCTTTTTATACGGGCCGGTAACTTTGGCTGCAACGTAATTCTTTTAAACTTCATGGCAGACCATACATTGTCTAATGTTACCTGGCATTCTGGCTCAAAACCATGAAAAGCAATCATATCCCAGTTTTCATCCCGGCATAAATCGCTGGCAATTTTGGAAGATACTTTTGGATAAGCTACCCAGAATTTTCCCTTCTGTTGCATGGCAGGTGCTACATCAGCAACAATATCCGTTAACTGTCTTTTGCTTAAAGCAAACACCAGTGCAAAATCTATTTTACGATTTCTTAAAAGTGGTGTAACACTTTTACAAAAAGATAATTTAGAAAACTGCCTTTCTACGGAGGAAGGAATGCCTTGGATGAGTAAATTTTTCTCGTCAGTGAGCTGGAGTTTTTCGAACATAGTTTCTAATGCCATATTACCACTTGAACGTTTAAAATTAAAGAGGAAACTATTGTTAAGATAAAAATCATATTTACTAAAACCAACTATGATTTTTTACAAATAGCTTATATCAGGTTGCAAATTTAAAGAAATAAAGTGGCTTGAGGAAGCTTTATAAAAAATAAACTCTGCAAAAGCCCATTTTTTGCAGAGTTTATATTGATTAATTTAAATATGCTATCTTCTTACTGGCTTATAATATTTTAAAGCCTCGGGCATATATTTTTTTATTTGTGCAATACGGTTTTCATCCGCAGGATGAGAGGAAAGTATTTCAGGTGGTTTGTTACCATCACTTGCTGCGGCCATTCTTTGCCAAAAAGGAACAGCTTCCTGTGGATTATACCCTGCCATGGCTGCAAAGATTAACCCAAACCTATCTGCTTCATATTCCTGTTTACGGGAGTTGGGCAATATTGCTCCTACTGATACTCCGGGGCCATAAATATTATTAAAAAGCGAATTTGCTTTAGCATTATTCTGAGTAAATATATTGCCAGCCACCTGCAAGCCCTGTGCTATTGCTGCCTGGCTCATACGCTCATTACCATGCTGTGCAATGGCATGTGTAATTTCATGTGCTAATACAACAGCTAAGGCTGCTTCATTTTGTGTTACTGGTAATAGTCCTGTATAAACAACCACTTTACCGCCGGGCATACACCATGCATTTACTGCCGGGTTATCTACCAGGTTAAATTCCCATTTATACCCACTTAAATCTACAGGGTTTGATTGCCTGCTATAATAAGAAGTAATGGCATTGGCAATTCTGCCACCCACTCTTCTTACCATTTCTGCATCCCTGCTGTTGTTTTGACTAACCACTTTATTTTGGCTTAAAAATGATTGATATTGAGAAACCGCTTCTGCCTGCAAAGTAGATTCAGGAAAAAGTTGAAGTTGCTTGCGGCCTGTTACTGCATTGGTAGTACATGCTTGTGCTAATGGTATTGCTGCTAAAAGAAATAAGAGTCTTTTCATTGTTTATAATATTAGTTACGTATAACTAAACAATAGCTATACCAAAAAATGGTAAAGAAAATTAAAAGGAGAAATTAATCCTCGGATCTTCTGCGTGCCTTGCGCCGGTCACGGTGTTTAAGGATGGGTATCCTGCTTTCTACACCCCGCAAAATCCGCCCTATATTTTTTTGATGGGTAAAAATAACGAGAAGAGCAACCAACAAAGTGAAGACTCTGTATAAAACCTCGTTTTCATTCCATATCCACAATACACATATTGGTAGCATAAGTGCTGCTAAAATTGAACTGAGTGAAACCCATCGGGTAAGATATAGTACACATAAAAATACGCCCACACAACTAATGGCAACTACAGGCTGAATGGCGAGAACCATTCCAAATAATGTGGCCACCCCTTTACCTCCTTTGAAGCCTGCAAAGATGGGAAATATATGCCCTATTACTGCAGCCATACCAAGACCTATAATAAAATTAGTTCGTTCTAATTCATTGCCCGCATAGAAAGGTAAAAATTCGTAAAGAGAAGAAGCAATCACACCTTTTAAAATATCAATCACCATTACCATTGTGCCATATTTAGAACCCAAAACCCTGAAGGTATTGGTGGCTCCCATATTGCCACTCCCATATTCCCTTATGTCAATATTGAATACCCTTTTACTGATGATTAATGCAGTAGGAAATGAACCAATTAAATAAGCACATGCTATGAGAAGCAATTCTTTCATCTGCCTGAGTTGAGTTAAAAACAAAAATAAGGTAAAATACCCAGCACCCGGCGTTAATTAAATAGAGTGTGTATAACACTATTTTAAATTTGCCAATATCGTTATCCAGTTGTTTTTATCATTAATTTTAATAATATGAAATTCATAAGCAGTGAGCAATTCGCTTATTTGTTCAGTATCCTGCACAAGAAGACCACTCAAAAGAATATAAGTTTCGGGAAGGCATGCCTGCTTTATTTTCTCTATATTTTTTACAATTACATTTAAGTTGATATTGGCTAAAATAATTGAAACTTTTTTTGAAGCAATCATTTCATTGTTTAACACTAATTTTATTTTAGAGCACTTATTAGCTTCTATATTTTCCTTAGCATTATCAATACTCCATTCATCATTGTCTATTGCTAAAATATTTTGTGCCCCAAGCTTCTCTGCCAGTATTGCCAGCACACCTGTGCCCGTTCCAAAATCTATCACAGATTTATTTTTAAAATCAAGCTCCTTCATTTGCTGCGCCATCAGGAATGTAGTAGCATGATGGCCGGTACCAAAACTCATTTTAGGTGTGATGATAATATCATGCTCCACTCCCTTTACCGGCTGATGAAAGGATGCCCGGATGCCTGCAAAATTATTGATGATTACCGGCTCAAAACTACGCTCCCACACAGCATTCCAGTTTTGCTGTTCAATTGTATTAAGTAAATAGCTGACATTATATTTATCAAAAATTTCTTTTACATCTTCTGCATTAAATAACTGAGATGGAATAGATGCAATGGTTTCATCTTCCCGCTCTTCTATACCTTCAAATCCACTATCCATTAATAGCGCAGTGAGGATGGAAGATAAATCTTCATTTGTTTTAAATGATACAGTGATATATTGATTCATATTTAAATAAATTATTTGCGCTAAAAAAAACTGCCCTTTAAAGAAAGGGCAGTTTTTTTATTTTTTAAATTGTTTATTAATTATCCTGCTGCGTTCTTTGCGGAGCTTCAGGCTTGGGCATCAATACTTTTCTGCTCAGTTTAAATTTACCTGTTTTAGCATCTACTTCCAGCAGTTTTACTTTTACTTTATCACCTTCCTTAAACACACCATTCATTGTTTCCAGGCGCTTCCAGCTTATTTCACTAATATGCAACAAGCCTTCTTTTTTGGGAAGAAATTCTACAAAAGCACCAAATTCTTTAATGCTCTTTACGGTTCCTTCATACACATCACCTACCACAGGTGTAGCTACCAATCCATTGATCCAGGCTAATGCTTTTTCCAGTCCTGCTTTTTCCTTAGAGAAAATGCTTACTTCACCCTGGTTGTTTACTTCTTCAATGTTTACAGTAGCACCTGTTTCTCTTTGTATTTCCTGAATCACTTTACCACCGGGTCCTATCACTGCTCCAATATATTCTTTGTCAATAATAATTTTAACCATTCTTGGTGCATGTGGTTTCACCTCAGCCCTTGCTGCCGGCATGCATTTGTTCATAGCTTCCAAAATATGCAGGCGGCCATTGCGGGCCTGGGCAAGTGCAGCCCTCATTATATCCATACTTAATCCATCAACCTTTATATCCATCTGTACACCACAAATACCATCTGCAGTTCCTGTTACTTTAAAATCCATATCACCCAGGTGATCTTCATCTCCTAAAATATCTGTAAGAATAGCAAACCTTTCTTCTTTTTTTATCAGGCCCATTGCCACGCCACTTAATGCTTTTTTTAAAGGTACACCTGCATCCATTAAAGCAAGGGAACCAGCACAAACTGTAGCCATAGAAGAAGAACCATTGCTCTCCAGGATATCACTCACAACCCTTACAGTATAAGGATAATCGCTGCCAGGCATCATTTTTTTCAGAGAACGCATGGCCAGGTTGCCATGACCTACTTCTCTGCGACCTACCCCTCGCATCATTTTTACCTCACCTGTAGAAAAAGGTGGAAAATTATAATGCAAAATGAATTTTGTATAATCAGATTTATGAGCACTTTCTACCAGCAACTCATCCAAGGGTGTACCCAGTGTAACTGTTGTTAATGATTGTGTTTCGCCCCTGGTAAACAAAGCAGAACCATGAGGTGTTGGTAAAATATCAGCCTCCATTTCCAGTTGGCGTACATCTTCTGTACCCCGGCCATCCAGGCGCTTACGGGTATCAAGGATCATATCTCTTACTACATTGTATTGCAATTCGCCAAAATAATGGCCAATCAGTTTTTTATCTTCATCCGGTAATTCTTCGCCTAAGTGGGTTTTTAATTCATCACTCAGGGCTTTAAATGCATCCGTTCTGTCGTGTTTTGCAGATGCAGCAGAAGCTATGGCATGCATTTTATCTTTTGCAAATGCATTGATTTTAGCATCCAGTTCTTCGTTTCGATAAGGTTTGGTGTAAACTCTTTTTTCAGGATTTCCTATCAATGCACGCAATTCTTCCTGTGCTTTTACCTGTATCAAAATGGCTTCATGGCCAGCTTCAATTGCCTTAATGAGATCTTCTTCCTGGCACTCGTTGCTCTCGCCTTCTACCATCATTATATTTTTGCTTGTAGCTGCAATCATAAATTCCATATCAGATGCGGCAAGTTCAGTACGGGTTGGGTTAATGATCATCTGACCATCTTTGCGGGCTACACGTACTTCAGAAATAATTTCCTGGATGGGAATATCTGAAACTGCTAATGCTGCAGATGCTGCAAGGCAAGCCAATGAATCGGGCATTACTTCATCATCTGAAGAAAGAAGGCTAACCAAAACCTGCACATCGCATAAATAATCTTCAGGAAAC
The DNA here is from genome assembly GCA_046595965.1 of Ferruginibacter sp. Lineage (GTDB taxonomy): Bacteria > Bacteroidota > Bacteroidia > Chitinophagales > Chitinophagaceae > Ferruginibacter. The sequence goes on along the minus strand of JBKJSJ010000461.1, from coordinate 14,709 downwards.
AGTGGCCTTAAAGCCCTGTCTATTAAACGTGAGGTAAGAATTTCGTAATCGTTCAGCCGGGCTTCTCTTTTAAAGAATGATCCCGGAATACGGCCAGCCGAACCAAATTTTTCCTGGTAATCTACTGATAAAGGAAAAAATGACTGCCCTTCTCGAGGCTCTTTATTAGCAACAACAGTGGCTAAAAGAATACAATTGCCCTGGCGCACCGTTACTGCACCATCTGCCTGGCGAGCCATTTTGCCCGTTTCAATGGTTACCATACGGCCACCACCTATATCGAATGTTACTGATTTGGGATTTAATAATGACATGTAGAAAAGTTTTGTGATAAGGCATAGCCTCAATCCATTAAAAGAAGTATGTATAACGAATAATTCCCAACGGCAAAACACAGTTGGGAATAATTCAGTTTACATATAAAATAATTTATTTACGAAGACCTAATTTTTCAATCAAAGATCTGTAACCAGTAAGATTATGTTTGCTCAGGTAAGTTAATAAACGCTTACGCTGACCTACCATCATCATCAGACCTCTCTGAGAAGAGAAATCTTTTCTGTTGATTTTCAGATGATTAGAAATGTGATTGATACGCTCTGTTAATAGCGCAACCTGTCCTTCTGTAGAACCGGTATTGGCAGCACTGCCACCAAAGTTTACGAAAATGTTTGACTTGCTTTCTGTTGTTAAATGAGACATTACTTTGTTTTTGTTTAAAACCTTTGTTTTATTTTCTTTTTATAATCGGCTGCAAAAGTAAGGCAAATATGTCATTCAAATTTCGTTTTTTATACTTTATCGATATGTAACCCAGCCTTTCTTAAAATTTATATGATTTAAAAGTGAAATTACTGTTGCATTTTAGCAGAGTTTTGCACTACCCATAAAAACAACTTTAAAAGATGAACAATACTTACTACAACTTTCATATAAAAAAAGAATTAAAAAACTGGCAAAGGGAAATGATGCGTGACCCTTCCTACTTTAACCGGCTATCTAAAAAACTACAGGTAAAGATAAACAGCTATATACCCGAAAAAATTCATGAAGCTATAACTGCTGCCATTAAGCAAATGATAAGAGGAGTTCTGTTTGGTGTAAAGTTTACTACTGCCGCACCAGAAAAAATAAGCTCTATTGAAATAACTGAAACTACCATAAAAGAAAAAATAGAATGGTATAAAAAAACGGCAGCCGCAGAAGGAGGCATTACGGGCGCAGGAGGAATTTTACTTTCCTTTGCCGACTTTCCCATTCTCATAGGCATTAAAATAAAAATGCTTTTTGATATTGCCGCTACTTATGGTTACAATGTAAAGGAGTATAAAGAAAGAGTTTTTATTCTTCATATTTTCCAGTTAGCATTCAGTAGCCATGAGCATAGAAAAAATGTATATCTCAAAATGGAAAACTGGAAAAATAACGTAGAACAATTGCCAGAAGATATCAATGATTTTGACTGGCGCAATTTTCAACAGGAATACAGGGATTATATAGACCTGGCCAAACTGGCACAACTCATTCCTGTTATTGGTGCTGCAGTAGGCCTGATTGTAAATTACCGGTTACTTAAAAAACTGGGACGCACTGCAATGAACGCATACAGGATGCGGTTGCAGGAAGATGGAAGTTTATAAAAAAAGAAGCACATTTGCGGTATGAAACCTTCCTTTGCCATTATTGGTTGTGGCCGCATAGCAAAGCGGCATGCAGAACAGATTAACAAAGTGGGCACTTTGCTGGCCGTATGCGACATTGTTTATGAAAACGCATTAGAGCTTTCTGATGCTTACAATGCCAATCTTTATTTATCCATAGAGGACTTGTTACAGAATGAACCTTCTTTAGATATTGTAAGCATCTGCACTCCCAATGGCTTACATTCCCTGCACAGCATTTTATGCCTACAGGCCAATAAAAATGTGCTTTGCGAAAAACCTTTGTGCATAAATATGGCAGATGCCAGAAGAATGCTGCAGGCTGCACAGGATGCAGACCGTAGTTTATTTGTGGTAAAACAAAACCGGTATAATCCCCCGGTTATGGAAGTTAAAAATTTATTGAAAGATGATAAACTGGGGAAAATTCTATCCTTCCAGATCAATTGCTTTTGGAACAGGCCCAATAGTTATTATACTTCCTGGAAGGGAACAAAAAAAATGGATGGTGGCACCTTATACACACAGTTTAGTCATTTTATTGATCTTCTGTATTGGTTCCTGGGTGATGTAAAAAATGTAACTGCTAAAACCAAAAATTTTGAACACCGGGTGCTGGAAATTGAAGACAGCGGAGTGGTGATATTAGAAATGCTGGGGGGGGCAATAGGAACCATTAATTACACAGTAAACAGTTACCAAAAAAATATGGAAGGCTCCTTTACTATTTTTGGTGAAAAAGGCACCGTAAAAATTGGTGGCCAATACCTGAATGAACTGGAATACCAATGCGTAGCCGGAGAACCCATCAAAGAATTGCCCGCAGGCAACCCTGCCAACTCCTATGGATTTTACCAGGGCAGTATGAGCAATCATGATAAAGTGTATGAAAACCTGGTAAAAGTGTTGCACAACCCTGGCCATGAATTTGCAAGTGCGCTGGACGGAATGAAAACCGTGGAAATCATTGAAAAAATTTATGCATCCGCTGGTTTAAAATAAAATTCCTTTTATTTGCCAAAACAACCACATTGGCTTCCATAATTTTTACAGTAACCAACGATCTGTCTTACGATCAAAGAATGACCCGTATTTGTACCAGCCTTGCAAATGCGGGTTATACTGTATCCCTGGTGGGTTCACTAAAAAAAAATTCCATACCACTAATTATTCAACCCTTTAAGCAAACAAGACTGCCGGTTTTTTTTAAAAAAGGAAAATTGTTTTATGCTGAATTTAACCTGCGGTTGTATTTTCATTTACTATCAAAAAAAATGGATGGTGTCTGTGCGATAGACCTGGATACCATTATACCCTGTTATTTTATTTCAAGGATAAAAAAAATTACCCGCATTTACGATGCACATGAATTGTTTTGTGAGATGAAAGAAATTGTGAGCCGTCCTGGCATTTATAAAATATGGAAATGGGTAGAACAAAAAATAGTCCCTCATTTTAAAAATGGTTACACGGTAAACCAACCCATTGCAGATGAATTTAAAAAAATGTATGGCAGCAGGTATGAGGTAATCAGAAGTATTGCAGTTTATAACGAAAGGCAACTAGCGGTAACAAAAGAAAAATTTATTTTATACCAGGGTGCCGTAAATGAAGGCCGTAGTTTTGAAACCCTTATCCCTGCAATGCAATGGGTAAATACTCCATTGGTAATCTGCGGAGATGGAAATTTTATGGAGCAGGCTAAAAAAATTGTACTTGATCTTACTCTACAGGATAAAATATTTTTTAAAGGCTATCTGCCGCCTGCAGAACTCAGGCAACTCACCAATAAAGCCTATATGGGCATTACGCTTTTTGAAAAAGGAGCACTGAGTAATTATTTTTCTCTTGCTAATCGTTTTTTTGATTATATACATTCTGGCCTGCCACAATTATGTGTAAACTATCCTGTCTATAAAGAAATAAACAATTTGTACAATATTGCTGTTTTGATAGATGACCTTAGTTCGGCAAATATTGCAGCAGCTATAAACCAACTTATATATAACGAACAACAATGGCAGGAGTTGCACAAAAATTGCAGCATTGCTGCCAAAGAACTTAACTGGCAGAATGAAGAAATAAAATTAATCGCTTTTTATAAAAATATATTTGGATAAACATTTACATATAATAACTCTAGACATACCCTGGCCGGCAGATTATGGTGGTGTAGTAGATCTTTTTTATAAAATTGTATGGTTGCATAAATTGGGTATTAAAATTCACCTGCATTGCTTTAGTGGCGGCAGGCCGCCGCAGGATGAGTTGGATAAATATTGCGAAACTGTTCATTATTATCGCAGAAAAAAATTTCCACAGGCCATTTCCCTCAAGTTACCCTATATCGTAAGTTCCAGAAGGGATAATGAACTGCTTAAAAATTTACAGCAGGATGCATACCCGGTATTTATGGAAGGTATTCACTGCACATTTCTTTTATACAATGCTGCCCTTAAAAACAGGAAAGTTTTTGTAAGGTTGCATAATGTGGAATACAAGTATTATCAGCAACTGGCTATTCATGAAAAAAAATTTTTAAAAAATATCTATTTTCAAACCGAAAGTTTTTTATTAAAACGCTACGAAAAAAAAATAGCAGGGTATGCTACTTTTTGGCCGGTGAGTATGCATGATACCGAAATTTACAGAATTGAACTTGGGGCCACTAAAATTGATTTCTTACCTGTATTCGTGCCCTGGCAGCAGGTATTTTTTAAAATGGGTAAAGGTTCTTTTTGTTTATATCACGGAAATTTATCTGTGAACGAAAATGAAAAAGCGGTGGAATGGTTGCTTACAAAAGTATTTAACGACATCAGCATTCCGTTTGTTATTGCAGGCAAAAATCCATCTGTGCGGCTGGAAAAAATGGTACATGAAAATAACCATTGCTGCCTGGTAAGTAACCCATCTGATAAAGAAATGCAGGACCTGATAAAAAAAGCGCAGGTAAATATTTTACCTTCCTTTAATAATACCGGAGTAAAATTAAAAGTACTCAATGCATTGTTCAATGGAAAATATTGCCTGGTAAACCGGGCTGCTGCAGAGGGTGCCGGCATTGATGGATTATGCCATATTGCCAACACTGCAGAAGAATTTAAAATAGCTGCCACAGAATTATATCAGCAACCTTTTATGGAAGAAGATGCCCTGCACAGGCAACTGATTTTAGATGCTACATACAATAATGAAAAAAATGCCAGCCAGCTTATAGAGTGGATATACTAGCGTTGTCCCACACTTTATTATTTTCTGTTTTAATAGTACGGGATGGAAATTTATTTATTACCATATAATCATGCGTAGCCATTACAATAGTGGTATCATAATCTTTGCTGATGTGAAAAAGCAATTGCATTATTTCATCACTTGTTTCTGGATCAAGGTTTCCGGTAGGCTCATCGGCCAATACGAGTTTAGGCGAATTTAAAAGAGCCCTTGCTATATCTATCCTCTGCTGCTCTCCCCCGCTAAGTTCAAATGGCATTTTAAACCCTTTCGTTTTCAGGTTTACTTTATCCAATACATCTGCAATTTTTTCGTCCATCAGTTTTTCATCTTTCCAGCCGGTAGCTTTTAAAACAAACTTCAGGTTTTCATTTACATTGCGGTCGGTCATTAACTGAAAATCCTGGAACACAACGCCCAGGTTGCGCCGCAAAAACGGAACGGTTTTCCACGTAAGCCCACGCAGGTTATGCCCCACTACCCAACCCTCTCCTTCTCTTAACTCCAGGTCGCCATACAAAGTTTTCAATAAACTGCTTTTACCCGTTCCTGTTTTTCCTACCAGGTACACAAACTCTCCTTTATCTACAGAAATATTTACATCACTTAATATGAGGCTATCGCCCTGGTAAATATTTACATTCTTTAATTCTATAATTGATTGAGCCATGTGTTAGTTTAATAGTTTAATAGTTTAGGGGTTTAGGGGTTTAGGGGTTTAGCAAAGTATTTATATTCCAATTTTAAAGTTGCCATTATTTTTTCAATTAAGGCAAATTTAAACGATACACAATCACAATGAAAATATAATTTAAAACAGTTGTAAAAAAATGTGGATAACTAAATTCTTAGTTTAATAACTAAGTTTTTAGTTTTACAGCAAGAAATTTTATTTATGAGTAAGCCATTGACCAAAGCAGAGGAACAGATTATGCAGGTAATCTGGAAATTAGACAAAGCATTTCTGCGGGAAATAATAGAAGCAATGCCCAACCCAAAGCCACACAATAATACAGTGGCCACCATGCTTAAAATACTGGTAGAAAAAGAATTTGTGGGCATTACAACTTTTGGAAGAATGCACCAGTATTATCCATTGGTGGCCAAAGATGCCTACAGCAAAAGCACTCTCAAGACTATTGTGAAATCTTATTTTGAAGGCAATTACAGCAATGCAGTATCCTTTATGGTAAAAGAAAACGGGTTAAGTATTGAAGAGCTGGAATTATTATTAAAGCAACTGAAGAAAAAATAAAAAAAGTTGTTAGCTGTTAGTTAGTAGCAGTACTGTTAAGAAATTAATGTAAAAGCTGAAAAACATTAAACATTAAACATTAAACTTTTAAACGTCTTAAACTTTAAACTTCTTTCCCCATGCCATTATTTTTTTATTTTATCTTAAAAGTAATACTCTGCTCTGCGGTATTGTTTGGCTATTATCATTTGTTTTTGCGAAATAAAGTTTACCATGCCTACAACCGATTTTATTTATTAGCTGCTGTTGCCATATCGATGCTGGCACCCTTATTAAATTTTAACCTCTGGCTTTATGGTGCGGGTGCAAGCAGCAGTTCTATAAAAATGCTGCAGGCACTATACAGCAGCGATGAATACATGGAAGAAATAATTATTTTTTCTCACCGCAATAATATAAGCAGCAGCCAGCTTTTATTATTTGCTTATTGCCTGGTATCATTTATTTTATTAATTGTTTTAATAAAATTATTGGTTCATATTTTTAGCATCTTAAAAAACAGCAGCAGCACTAACTTGAATGAGGTGGTTTTTATACAGAGTGATGCAAAGGGAACACCTTTTTCTTTTTTTAAATTTATTTTCTGGAACAATGCCATTGATATTAATTCCCCAACAGGCAAGCGGATATTTGCCCACGAACTGGCGCATGTAAGAGAAAAACACAGTGCAGATAAGTTGTTCCTGAATATTGCGCTCATCATTTGCTGGATAAATCCCATATTCTGGCTCATTAAAAAAGAGCTGAACCTGATACACGAATTTATAGCAGATAAAAAAGCGGTGGCCAACAACGATGCACAGGCACTGGCGGCTATGATTGTTACTTCTGCATATCCCAAACATTCTTATTTGCTCACCAATCATTTTTTTTACTCACCCATAAAAAGGAGGTTACAAATGTTATCTAAATACAATACAAAAAAAGCGGGTTATTTTTACCGCATCCTTGCCCTGCCTGTAATATTATTGCTGGTAGCGGTGGTTAGCATTAAAGCTAAAAACAATATTCAGCAAATTTTAAATCCTGCAAAAAAAATTACGGTAGTAATAGATGCAGGGCATGGTGGAAAAGATGCTGGTGCCATATCAAGGGATGGTACTGGTATTGAAAAAAATATCTCCCTTGCTTTTGCAAAAAAAATTAAGGAACTCAATCAATCATCCAATATCAATATCATTCTTACCAGGGAAAATGATACCTATCAATCGCCACAGGATAAAGCGGTGATTGCTAAAAATGCCGGAGCAGATTTATTTATTTCTTTACATACTGCTTCTGGCCCATTTGCTTCAGTTACTAACAGCGGCATGGAAGTATATGTGGCCAGGGATGAATTTAGCAACAGCACAGCCAGTAAATTATTTGCCTCTTCTGTAATTGAAAATTTTAAATCAAATTACGGAATTAAAGTGGCTGCTAACCCAATTCAAAGAAAAGTAGGGATATGGGTTTTGCAGTCAAATGAATGTCCATCCATATTAATAGAAACAGGGTCTATCTCTGATAATAAAGACCTGGCTTACCTTCAAACAGACAATGCAAAAGATATTTTTGCAAAAAATATTTTAGCAGCTATTGCAAATTATGCGGATAATTTTAGAAACAATGAAACCTCATCTGCTGCTGTTACAGGAGAACAAGATACACTACCAGCAGAAAGAAATCAGCCACAATATTATAAGGGAGAAAAAATTAAAAACATCAGCATATTTAACCAGCACTCTTACCTGGTTCTTAATTTAGCCAATGGCAAAAAAGTAAAAATAAGTATAGAGGAAGCAGAAAAAGAAAACATTTTTTTGCCAGCACCACCACCTGCTCCACCAGTACCAGCACCACCGCCACCCCCGCCTGCAGCGGCTACACCTCCGGTTCCACCAGTACCACCGACAATACCTGAAAAATCTTTCCCCTCAGCACCACCAGTGCCGCCGATTCCGCCTGTGCCACCGAAACCGCCAGTTAAAAATAAAAATGGAAATGACAACAAGAGTATCGGTATAAACCTTACATCAAATAAATCGTATAATGTATCGCCTGAAACAAATTTAACTGATAAGTTTGTTACGGTAGAACTTCAGCCATTGGTTATCCTTGATGGCGTAGAGATAGCTTATGCAGAATTAAAAAAGATCAATCCTTCCGAAATTCAATCTGTGAACGTGCTGAAAGGAGAACAGGCTTTAAAAAAATATACCGGAAAGAATTCAGTGAATGGAGTGATTGAGATAACCACAAAAGTGAAGGCAGTAATCACAAAGTCTGGCACATATAATAAACTAGAAACTCCTATGAATTAAAAAAAAAGGTAAAGGTATTCTTCCATATATTATTTTGCAAAACCTTCAGCTTATCGAAGGTTTTTTCATGAATAAAGATTTATCTTACATTAAATTTTTAATCCATGCAAAAAACTATTTCCCTGTGCATTGCATACCTACTATCCACCATTACTTATTCCTTCGGCCAGAATAACGGCATACTTCCATTTACAGGAATTCTATATTTTAATGAAGGTATATCTGCAAAATATGCAGAAGTAAGTATTGATGGTATGAACCTCATCAGCAACCGGATACCTGCCAACAAAGAATTTATGGTGAAGCTACAATTGCCGGCAGGCTTTATAGTAGATGCCAGCAAAAAAGTTTACACGGCAGTAGAAGTTTTATTTTTATCGTCTAAAAAACAACAACTGGCCGCCATTCCCAATGCATTGAAAGATGCAGAAAAAACGGGCTTTATTGCAAATACTTTTAAAGAACTTTCTATAAAACTAATCCTGCAGTCTCAGTGGCTAAAAAACGAACCGGAATGCATTATAGAAATACGGTACTACGATCTTAAAAGTAAAAAGCAACTGCGTTTACGCTTTCCTGTAACCATTGCTGCAGCTACTGAACCCCTGTTGGTTTCTAAAATGAGTACCTACATAAAAACATCTGATGAATCGCTTGGCCTTAGCAATGCTCTTAAAATGGATAAGGCTACCATAATGGTTGATACAAGCATAAGGGTAGCTCCAAAAAATGCTTATCTCAGTATTGATATTCCGGAAATTACAGGAACCTCTATGCCCGAAGTACTGGGTGGCAAAAATAGTTTTTGGGTGTATGATAAAAATATGAATGAAATAAAAATAGCAGATAAACTACTTAAAAAAATCGGTGGATCTATGGAAGATAACCTGGTAAAATTTACGGTAAAAATTCCCTTTCGTTTAAAAACTGATAGCAAACAAAATTATACCATCCGGTACCGCTGGGAAAGTACAGACAGAAAAAAAGTGATTGATATAGTTTCTACCAAATAAAATTGAAAGAAAACTAAATTTGTTTTTTTTAATACTTTATTTCTTCTCCTTTATATTTTATCAGCAATTCTTTTTTATGAGAAGCCTCTACCCTTCCTATGATCTGTGCATTTATATTAAATGCAAGAGCGGCATCTATCATTGTTTGTGCATCAGCCGCATGACAATAAATTTCCAAGCGGCAACCCATGTTAAAAACTTCAAACATTTCTTTAAGGCCGCTGCCGCTATTTTGTTGCAGCAGGTTAAACACCGGCGGTGCATCAAACAAATTGTCTTTAATAATTTTAAAATTGCCCGGAAGATATTTCAAACACTTGGTTTGCCCTCCTCCGCTGCAATGAATAAGGCCATGTATTTTATCAAAATGATTTTCTAATAATTGTTTAAGAATGGGAGCATAAGTTCGGGTGGGCGATAAAAGTAATTTTCCAACTGTTGTTACTACTTCTCCATCAGTGGTCTGTACTTTGTATTCCGTAGTCATTTTATCTTTCCCAATATAAACAACTTCTTCCGGCAGGTTATTATCAAAACTCTCTTTAAAGTTTTGAGCATAATGTTTACTCAGTGCATCGTGGCGTGCACTGGTGAGGCCATTGCTGCCAATGCCGCTGTTGTAGGATGTTTCATAACTGGCCAACCCATCACTGGCAAAACCAACAATTACATCGCCTGCCTGGATCTTTTCGTTACTGATGATTTTATTTTTGGGCCAGCGGCAGGTCATGGTGCCATTAACGGCAACGGTGCGCACTACATCACCAACATCGGCAGTTTCTCCACCCAGGTAATGGATGTTTACATCAAAAGTTTTCAGGCTGTTAAATAATTCCTGTGTACCCTGAATGATCTGCTCCAGCACTGTGCCGGGAATTAAATTTTTATTACGGTCTATTGTGGAGTTAAAAACAATGTTGTCGTAAATGCCCACACAAAGCAGGTCATCCAGGTTCATTACTACCGCATCCTGTGCTATGCCTTTCCACACAGAAAGATCGCCCGTTTCTTTCCAGTACAAATAACCCAAAATGCTTTTAGTTCCGGCACCATCTGCATGCATCACATTTATAAAATCCTTATCGCCAGCAAGAAAATCGGGATAAATTTTACAGAATGCATGTGGATACAATCCTTGGTCCAGGTTTTTAACCGCTTCATGCACTTCTTCTTTTTGGGCAGATACACCCCTTTTGGAATATAAAGACATTTTTGTTGTTTGGCTTTTTGTTGATTGGTTTATCAGTTCGAAATTGTGAAATATTGGAAACCACAAAACTTTTTGAACGGCTTGAAACTTTAAAACCTCATAAACCTTTGAAACCTTTTGAACCCTGCATTTGTGCCGCAATTTACAAATGAAATTTTCAAATAGAAATTATCATTTAGATTTGCACCCAGTTTTATATGAAGGTTTATACAAACATCCATCAACTGCCTGTATTTAAAAATGCCGTTATCACTATCGGCACTTTTGATGGTGTACACCAGGGCCATCAGCAAATCATTGAGCAAATGCTTCAAGAGGCTTCCGCTATTAATGGCACGGCAGTGCTCATTACTTTTTACCCACATCCCAAACAAATAATAAATTATACCAACCCATCGGCCGATCAAAATGTGTTAAAAGCAATGACTAAACCCATTGAACTTTTAAATACATCTGAAGAAAAATATGAATTGCTGCAGCAGCGGGGAATAGAACATATAGTGGTGGTACCTTTTGATAAAACATTTGCAGAACAATCTGCAGCAGCTTACATCAAAGATTTCCTGGTAAAGCGCTTTCATCCCCACACTATCATTATTGGTTACGATCACCGCTTTGGCAATAACAGGCAGGGCGATTATCATTTGCTGGAAGCCGAAGCTGAAAAATATAATTACAGGGTAAAAGAAATTCCGGAACATATTTTAAAAAATATCACCATCAGTAGTACCAAAATTAGAACGGCCCTGCTTGCGGGGGATATTGATACAGCCGCAGGTTACCTGGGGTATGCTTATTTTTTTAGTGGCAAAGTAATAATGGGCAACCAACTTGGCAGAACCATTGGTTATCCTACTGCAAACCTCCTGATAGAAGACGAACAAAAACTGGTGCCTGCAAACGGCGTGTATGCGGTAGCGGTAGCGTTTGATGGAAGATCATTAAAAGGCATGATGAACATTGGACTGAGGCCCACCGTAAACGGCAGCAAGAGAGTGATAGAAGTAAATATTTTTGACTTTGATGAAATGATTTATGGGAGCATTCTCCGTATAATGATGGTAAAACATTTGCGCAGCGAAGTAAAATTTAATGGTCTTGAAGAACTGAAAACCCAATTAGGGATTGATAAAATAAATGCGACGGGGAGTTTTAATTAAGTAATTGGTAAAAGAACATTGCTCCTATTTGTAAGAGGATACACAATAGATCTTACAAGCTGAATATTCACTATTCACCCTTCACTTATAACATCATCTTAGCCACCATCTCTTTCATTAACAATGGCCCTGAAGTGCCATTATCGCCCACTCCCACACTTTTTAAATTGTAATGATGCAGTAAAAGCAGGAGCTTTTCTACTCCAGAATAACCATAATTTTTCATCATTAATTTTCCCTGCTGCAGGGAATTTACATTAAAATAAAATAACGGTTTTAGCGCATTATCACTTTTATCTGCCAGGCCAAAAGCTGCGTAAGTTTTACTTATAAAGGCATAGAGTGCAGGCAGTGCCTGCTGTATAGGAACTGCCTTAGGATTGCTTTCAAAATAATTAATAATTTTTATTGCTTTTACCAGGTCTTTTTTTGCTATGGCATCCTGCAGTTCAAATACATTGTATTCTTTGCTGATGCCAATGTATTTTTCTATGTCGTCTTCTTCAATCTTTTTTTTGCCAGCCATATTAAGCGACAGTTTATCTATTTCATTGGCAATGCGGTTTAGGTCGTTGCCAATATGTTCTTCCAACAGGGCCACACATTTGGGTTGTATGCTGTAGCCTTTAGATTGTACCAGTTGTGCTATCCATTCCTGTATTTTATACTCTTTTATTTTTTCAGAATTAAAAAGTTCTGCATCCGTCAAAATCAATTTATGTAGTTTGGTTCTTTTATCGATGCTCTTTCCTTTATATGCCACTATAAAAATAGTAGAAGAAAGCGGTGAGGAAATATATGATTCCAGCTTTTCAATTTCCTTCATGTGTTGAGCTTCTTTTAGCAATACCACCTGTTTTTCTGCAAACATGGGATATCGTTTGCAGGCATTTAGCACCGCAGCCCAATCTGCATCTCTTCCATAAAATACCGTTAGATTAAATTCTGCTTCAGCCTCAGTCAATAATTGATGCTCGGCATAATTTACCAATTGATCTATATAATACTCTTCTTCACCCTGCAACCAATAAACCGGCTTATATTTTTTTTGCTTCCAATTGCTTAAAATTTTCTCTGCACTCATATTGATTATTTACGTTCTGTGGGCTTATATTCCTTATTATCTTAATAACTAATTTGCACTGTTTACTTTTTTGGCACAGTTTTGGAAAACAGCAGTGTAATTCAACTAAAGCACAAAAGTATTTGCTTAGGTTGAAATAATTTTACTAACTGAAATTAATCATTCAAATATTTTTTTATATTAAATCTATCTATCATGGCATTTGAAAATCTTCCACAACCGGAAAACCCAAAACAAGAAGGCTTTAACAAGAGCACTTCTTCTAATAAAAATATGCGTACCATTTTAACGGGCGCATTAGTAGTAGCACTGTTAGGAACCTGGGGTTATATCATCTACGACAAAAATCAAACAAAAGAAACAATTACTCAAAAAGAAACCCTTATTGCTTCTACCACTTCTCAAAAAGATGAATTGCAGAAAGAACTGGAAGATGCAGCCATGCGTTATGATATGCTAAAATCTTCTAACTCTAAGTTAGACAGCACAATCACAACTAAAGACAGGGAAATTGCTGAAAAGAGAACCCGCATTCAAACTTTACTGAATAAGACCAATGCTACCCAGGCAGAACTGGCAGAAGCTAAAAGCCTTATCAATTCCCTGAACGGAGATATTGAGGGTTACAAAAACCAGGTAGAAGTTTTGCAGGGACAAAAAATACAATTGGTTCAGCAAAAAGCAGTAGTAATTCGTGAGCGTGACATGGCCAGGAAAGATTATGATTCAGCTACCGTAGTAATTAAAGAAAAAGAGGATATTTTGAATGTAGGATCTACATTGTATGCTTCTAATTTTAGCATTACAGGTATAGATGAAAAAAGCAGTGGCAAAGAAAAATTAACAACCACCGCTAAAAGAGTTGATAAACTTAGAATTAGTTTTGATCTGAATGAAAACATGATTGCACAATCAGGCAATAAAGAAATTTTCATCAGCATTACTGCACCCGACGGAACGCCTGTAGCAGTAGAAGCACTGGGCTCTGGAACCTTTAGTACCAGAGATGGTCAGCAGAAATTTTATACACAAAAATTAGATGTTGATTATACACAGAACAAAAAACAAACAGTAAGTTTTGATTGGAAACAAAATACTAATTTCAATACAGGTAATTATAAAATAGAAGTATTCAATAACGGTTTTAAAGTAGGTGAAGCCAGCAGACCTTTAAAGAAAGGTGGACTTTTTAGCTAATTTTAAAATGCAATATCCTAATACAAAGACCTACATCATATATCCAACAATCTTTCTAACCAGCCTCTTTTGAGGCTGGTTTTTTATTTGCTGCAGGCTACACACTAATCAACCTTCATTTTATGAAATACTGCTAATTACCTTTTAATACCCTCTTTATTTAATAAGTGGTCCGCAACCCGACTGACCGGGCGGACAGGGATTACGAGAAAATATTAGATGGTATTATACCGACAGAAATATGATTGGATTATTTATGGTTATAGTCGGTATATTATTTAACCATAATCCTTTCCGAAATCGGATAGATGGTACTACTTATTAAATCAATATTCTTAACAAACTTTAATATGTATTTTTTAGCTTCTGTATATTCAATGGCAAAAAGCCAGGAGTCAGCAATAAACAGCCTGAATAACTGCTCTTCTACTCATCATTTATAATTAGGGCTTGCTCAATAACAAAGAAAAATAGCGATAGCTTATATTTTAGTATATTTTTAATAAATGCAAATGCATGGAACTAACATTATATCTGCAAAATGTTTGCATCACATACTCCGCTTTTTCACCAGTAACTGCATAAGCCGCCT